>JAIRVN010000097.1 GCA_031253875.1 Deltaproteobacteria bacterium
ATGCTGCCAATCCTTCTTGCTTTCGCCATGGCAGTCCTTGACGGTACAACCTGCGTACACCTCCGACTTTTTCAGCATGGGCGCAAATTTGCCGTCCATTTTCGCTTGAATGATTTCCAAAGTCTTGACCGCCACATCGGCAGTGATGCGACCACAGCGCTCGCTGCGTTCGATGCTCCGGGCTTCGAATTTGCTGGCCGCGCACCACCTGGATACTGAAATATGGCAGAGAATGGAATCGGAGACGCTTGTCGGCAGCGGTCCTTCCACCTTGGTTGTGCCGGGATTCGGTCTATACACGGGGAAGGCAGTGATTTCATACCAGCGAAACAGCTCATCAATCATGGCGTCACGTTCCTTGCGCGGAAAAAAGAGCGCCAAAGCCGCCGCCGCGCCCAACAAAGCCCCACAGGTGCCGCCCCATTCCGAAATGCCGCTTTTGCCGAATTCCATCATGGAAAAGGGAAAATCTTTGTACGGCGCGCCGTATTTCTCGCCCATAAGACCGATGATCGCATACAAGACCCCGTAGCCGCAACCGTAGCCCTGATACCAGTAACCCGCATGCGCGACAGCCGCGACTTCAATGGGATCAAGCTTTTGAGGCTTCCAGGAAAAGTCGCCGCCGTTCTGCTTGAAACGCTCGCCAAGCTGCACAGCCGTCGCAGCTTCTCCATGCGCCGGGCGCAGGGCCAGCCCGGCGAACGCGCCGCCGGCCACGGCCCCGCCCATCAAACCCAATATATTTCGCCTACTGTACTTCAATCTCAAACCCTCCTTGTCTATAGCTGCTGTGCCGCCTTATTTTTTGTCCTGGCAACAGCACTTTTTGTCCAATATGTCGCGCACGACCTTGGGCACAATACCCTTGACGGACTCGAGAGCCGCCATGCGACGCATGATGCCGAGCTGATCCTGCAGAGGGATCTTCTTCGGGCAGACGTCCTCACAGGCAAGCAGTCCCATGCAGCCGAACACGCCGGCATCGTTGCCGATGACTTCATAAAAGTCTTCGGCGCTCCGTTCGTCGCGAGGATCCAGATAAAAACGCGCCAGCCGGTTGATGGACGCCGCACCCATGAAATCCTCGCGCATCAGGGCCGTGCCGCAGGCGGCCACGCAACAGCCGCATTCGATGCAGCGGTCAAGCTCGAAGATTTCATTGGCCAGCGCATTGCTCATGCGCTCTTCCTCTGCCTTGGGATCAAAGGTCTTAGAAGTATGCACCCAGGAGCCGATCTTTTCCCAGGTCTTGCGGAACCACACCCCGGTATCCACGGAGAGGTCGCCCACGAGTTTGAAGAAGGGGAGCGGCTGAAGGATGATGTGATCGGGCAGATCCCTGGTCTGCGTGTGGCAGGCCAGACGCGGACGGCCGTTGATGACCATGCCGCAGGAACCGCATATGCCCGCCCGGCAGCAGAAGTCGAACTGCAAGGAGGGATCCAGGGTCTCACGGATCTGCGTCAGGGCGATGAACAGGGTCATGCTCTGCGTCTCTGCCAGGTAGAAGTCCTGCATGCGAGGCCGGGCGCCCGGATCCAACGGATTAAAGCGGAATATTTCGATACGGAGTTTGCGTCCCATGCTCAGGCCCCCTTGCCTTCGCTGCCGAAGGGCTTGATTTTATCTTGCGGAATGTCGGCAGAAATAATCTTGCCTCCGCCGTAGCCGCGATCTCCCGGGGGTATCTCAAACCAGGGCGAGGCTTCCTCATACGTCAACACAGGCAGGCTTTCCCCTTCCTTCCAGGTTGCCAGAGTACGGTTGAGCCAGTCGCGGTCATTGCGTTCGGGGAAATCTTCACGGGCGTGTCCGCCGCGGCTTTCCGTGCGCTGAAGCGCGCCGTAGGCGGTGCACAGGGCCAGTTTGATCATCCCGGGAATGCGCAGCGCCATGGACAGTTCCGGCGAAAATCCCGTGTTTCTGGACTGCAGGCCGATGCGCTCCGAACGATCAAGCAGCTTCTGAAGCTTTTCCACGCCTGCGGCAAGTTCCTTGCCGTTACGGAAGAGGCCCACATGCTCCATCATGGCGTCCTGCATCGCATCACGCAGGACAAAGCAGTTTTCGTTGCCCTTGCTGCGCGCAACAATGGCGTCGATCCGTTCCTGAATCTTGGCAACCGCTTCTTTCAGAGCCGCGTTCGAGAAGAAAGATTTGGTCTCGCCTTGCAGGAATTCCACCACCTTCATACCCACAACGCGACCCGCGACAACGGTTTCCGCAAGCGAGTTGCCGCCGAGACGGTTGAAGCCGTGCATATCCCAGCAAGCCGCTTCACCCGCGCTGAACAGGCCGGAAAGCCCGTAAGCGGCGCCGTCTTTGTTCGTGCGCACGCCACCCATGCAATAATGATGAGTAGGCCGCACGGGGATGAGTTGGTGGATGGGGTTCACGCCCAGGAAGTTGTTGCAGATGTCGTAGACTTCCCGCAGGTTTGTGGTGATGTGTTTTTCGCCGAGATGGCGGATATCAAGCCAGAGATGTTCACCGTACGGAGATTTCACGCCCAGGCCCTTGCGCATGTGTTCGCCCATGCGGCGGGAAACCACGTCGCGCGAGGCCAGTTCGGCCTTTTCCGGCTCATAGTCGGGCATGAAGCGGTATTCGTTGACGTCCAGCAAGGTTCCGCCGTCGCCGCGGCAGCCTTCGGTCACCAGGATGTCCGTGGGCACGGTGCCGGTGGGATGGAACTGGATGGCCTCCATGTTGCCCATGGACACAATGCCGGTTTCCAAGGCGCAGATCTGGCCGCCGCCGTCGCAGATGACGGCATTGGTGGTGGCGCGGTAAACGCGGCCGTATCCGCCGGTGGCGATAAGCGTGGCGCGGGCGTAATACGCGCGCAATTCGCCGGTGCGCAGGTCGCGGGCTATACAGCCCATACACTGTTCGCCGTTATGGATCAGGGCTTCGGCCTG
The DNA here is from genome assembly GCA_031253875.1 of Deltaproteobacteria bacterium. Taxonomy (GTDB): domain Bacteria; phylum Desulfobacterota; class Desulfovibrionia; order Desulfovibrionales; family Desulfovibrionaceae; genus WRKB01. The sequence continues at coordinate 2,925 of JAIRVN010000097.1, forward strand.
CACGCGGTCATGCATGGTCACGCCAAGCTGCACCAGCCGGTT
>JAIRVN010000100.1 GCA_031253875.1 Deltaproteobacteria bacterium
ACCAGCGCCGCGGTGTTTCGCCTGATGGCGGAGCTGATGGACGGCGGTCTGGATGTTGCGGAGCTGCGCGAACGGATGGATACGCAGTGGAGTCTTGCCAGAAGCTGTCTGTGGGGGCGATTGCTGGGCAAAGTGGAAAGCCGTCTCGGGGGACGTCTGATTCTCTGCGTGATTGGCCGGGAAGATATGGAAGCTTGCGCAGCCGCCGGCGACGATTTGGAAGGCTTTGTTGAATTATTGCGCCGCCACAGGGGCGTTGAGCTTGCCGTAACGCTCAGGGAAGAAGCGCCGGATCGCTGCAAACTGAGCCTGCGTTCGTTCGGCGGAGTGGATGCGCGCGCGCTGGCGTTGCACTTCGGCGGCGGTGGGCATGAAAATGCTGCGGGCGCAACACTGCATGCGCCTGTGGACAGCGCGCGGGAACAGGTGATCGCGCTTGCGCGCGCCATGTTCGGATTATGACGGATACGTTTCCCCAGCTTCCACAAGCGCATGGTGTCCTGGTGCTCGACAAGCCCAGGGGACCGAGTTCGGCGCGTTGTTTGACCACACTCAAGCGTATGGGGCAGAAAAAGATCGGGCACGCGGGCACGCTTGATCCCATGGCGTGCGGCGTGCTGCTGGTATTGCTCGGGCATGCCACGAAAATATCGAACTACCTGTTGGAGGCGGGCGAGAAGAGATATTCCGGCTGTCTGCGCCTTGGCAGGGTAACGGACACCTGGGATGCGGAAGGGCGGGTGCTGGAGGAAAAAAGCTGGGAACACATCAGCGCGCGGGACGTGCTGGCAGGAATACACGCCTGGCAGGGCTGCTCGGTACAGGCCGTGCCTCCCTTCTCCGCGGCGAAACATCAGGGGCGTCCCTTGTATAAATTGGCGCGGGCTGGTACAATAATTTTTTCAAAAGAAAAAAATGTTGAAATTTCACATGCGGAACTGCTGGAAATGCAGCTTCCGTATGTGCGCTTCCGGGTCGTTTGCAGTTCCGGCACCTATATACGCTCCCTGGCCCACAGCTTGGGGATGCGTCTTGGTTGCGGAGCCGTGCTCACGGAACTGACCCGGGAGTACAGCCACCCCTTCGGTCTGGACGCGGCCTGTTCGCTGGACGCGCTCCGAGCCGAGCCGGAGAGGCTTTTTGAACGGGTTCTGCCTGTCACGCGGGCGCTTCCGCACTGGCCGCTCATCGAGCTGTCAACCGAAGAAACCGCCCGGACGCGCAACGGCGCTTTCCTGCCCCATGATGCACAACGCATGGCGGCTGTGCCGTTTCAGCCGGGAACTCACGCCCTGCTGCAAGACCCGGACAAAAATCCCCTGGCCCTGGCCGAAGCGCGTTTTGTTGACGGCGTTCCTGTCTGGAGCGTTTTGCGGGGGCTTTGGCACTAACCTATCCCTTGGAGGATATCGCTGTGGTGATGGACGCGGAACAGAAAAAATCCGTCATAGACGCGCACGCGCGCCATGAAGGAGACACTGGTTCTCCCGAAGTGCAGATCGCGCTGCTCACAAGCCGCATCGACGGCTTGACCGACCACTTCAAAACCCACAAAAAGGACTTCCATTCCCGTGCGGGACTGCTCAAGCTTGTGGGTCAACGCAGAAAACTACTGAATTATCTGAAAAAAACGGACATTCAGCGCTACCGCACTCTCATCGAGAAGCTCGGCCTGCGCAAATAGGCTTGCATGATCCGGGGGAGAGAACGCTGCGTTGCTCTCCCCCCTTTCAAGCCTGATGAGCTGACAGAAGGGGCATCCGGGCAAGTTTGCGATGCATTTGCAGCCTTCCCCGGAATCCCCTTCATAAAAAACTATGCAAGGAATGTAAAAATTATGGAAAGCGTATTCAATCCTATTCGTGTCACAGCCACGGTAGGCGGCAAGGAAGTCATTTTTGAAACGGGCCGCATGGCCAACCAGGCGCTTGGCTCGGTATGGGTGCAGTGCGGCGGCACGGTAGCCCTGGTGACCGTGTGTTCCCAACCCCTGGAACAGGACAAGGACTTTTTCCCTCTGACAGTGGAATATTCCGAAAAGATGTACGCTGCCGGGCGCATTCCCGGCAGCTTTTTTCGCCGTGAAATCGGCCGCCCGTCCGAACGGGAAACGCTTGTTTCGCGCCTCATCGACCGTCCTATCCGACCGCTCTTTCCCAAGGGTCTGAAAGAAGACGTGCAGGTGCTTGCCAACGTCATTTCCTCGGATCAGGAGAACGAGTCCGATATTTTGGCCCTGACCGGCGCTTCGGCCTGTATCATGCTTTCGCCCCTGCCCTTTGAAGGGCCGGTGGCAGGAGGTCGCATCGGGCGCGTTGACGGAAATTTCGTGTTCAATCCTTCCATGAAGGAGCAGGAAAAAAGCGATCTGAACATTTTGTTTGCGGCTTCCAAAGATGCCGTGGTCATGGTGGAAGGGGAGGCCGCCTTTCTGTCGGAATCCGTGATTATCGAAGCCCTGGACTGGGGCAGGCGGGCAATCCAGCCGCTTATCGCGGCCCAGGAAGAACTGCGCCGTCTTGCCGGCAAGCCGAAGATGGAATTTATTCCGGCCGTTTCCGATCCGGCTTTGGAAGCGCGCGTGAAGGAATTGGCCGAACAGGCAGGCTTGCCTGCCGCCCTGCGTATCGCCGAGAAGCTGGAACGCCGGGAAACCCGCAGACACGTGAAAAAGCGGGTGTTGCAGAGCATTGCGGAAGATGCGGTTTTTGCCGGACACCCTGGCCTCGGCAGCGTGGGCGACATGCTGGACGCACTGGAGAAAACGCTTGTCCGCAAACGCATTGTGGAGGAAGGCACGCGCATCGACGGGCGCGACATACAGACCGTACGGCCCATCACCATTGAAACGGGCGTGCTGCCGCGCGCGCATGGCTCGGTGCTTTTTGCGCGCGGGGAGACCAAGTCGCTGGTGGTGACCACGCTCGGCTCCTCCGCCGACGAGCAGCGCATGGATTCCCTGGTCGGCGATGTGACGAAAAAATTCATGCTGCATTATAACTTCCCGCCTTTCTCCGTGGGGGAAGTCAAGCCTGTGCGCGTTTCCCGCCGTGAAATCGGCCACGGCGCGCTGGCGGAAAAATCCATCCGTCCCATCCTGCCCCCGGACGGCAGTTTCCCCTTTACCCTGCGCGTGGTGGCGGAAACCATGGAGTCCAACGGTTCATCCTCCATGGCCGCTGTCAGCGGCACGTCGCTTGCGCTGATGGATGCAGGGGTGCCCGTCAGCCGACCGGTTGCCGGGGTGGCCATGGGACTGATTAAAGAGGGCGACAGCTTTATCGTGCTGACCGACATCCTCGGCGATGAAGACGCCCTTGGCGACATGGACTTCAAAATCGCGGGCACGGCTGAAGGCGTGACCGGCGTGCAGATGGACATCAAAATTACGGGCATCACCACCGAGGTCATGGCCCGCGCCATGGCCCAGGCCAGGGAAGCGCGTCTGCACATTCTCGACGCAATGAACAAGGCGCTGGCTGCCCCGCGCCCCGAGCTTTCCGTGTACGCGCCGCAGCATGCGGAAATGTTCGTGAACCCGGAAATCATCCGCCTGATCATCGGTCCCGGCGGCAAAAACATCAAGGCCATCACCGCCGCGACCGGCGCTTCCATTGACATTGAGGACAGCGGACGGATCTCGCTCTTCGCTCCCACGCTCGAGGCGCTCAATCAGGCCAGGGAAATGGTGGGCTATTACGATCAGCGCCCAGATCTCGGCAGGAACTATGTGGGCAAGGTGCGCAAGGTGCTCGAAATCGGCGCGATTGTGGAAATCATGCCCACTGTTGAAGCGTTGGTGCATATTTCTCAGCTTGACGTGAACCGCGTGGCCCAAGCTTCCGATATTGCCCGCCTTGGCGAAGACATGGAAGTGAAAGTCATCGAAATTAATGGCGACCGTATTCGTGCCAGCCGCAAGGCCATACTGCTCGAAACCGACGGCATCGCATGGAATCCCGAAGACACCGCCCGGCCGCCCCGCCGCGAGGGCGGCGACCGTGGCCGTGGACGCGGCGATCGCGGCGATCGCGGTGACCGCGGCGGCAGGGACAGGCGTTAAGCTCTTATTTGGAGATCTGCATGTCTGAAACTCAAGAAAAAGATCCCATGGATGTGCCGCGCGAGCATATTGAGGGCCTGGGCGATCCTTGGGCCGCGCTGCTTGCGAACCCGGCGGAGCTTATGCCGCAGGTTGTCGGCACCGTGCTGGAGGGGGGCGTCACCCGTCCCGCCTGGCAATCCAAATACCGTAACCAGGAGTACATGTTGATGGCCTGGCCGCAGGAAAGTCCCATCCGGGCTGCGGTCATCGTACGGAGCGAGGAAGGCGGCAAACTTGCGCCCGTCACGGCGATGCCGCTGCTGGAGGGCACTCCCAACGACATGACCATAGAAGATCTGTACCCCTGGTCCAACGGCGTGGAAGCGGATGTAGCCGCCTGCCGCAATGAGGAGGCGCGCCCGCTGTGGTTCTATACGCCGTTCTATTTCAGGGATCGCGCAGCGCTGATGACCCCGGGCGTGCGCCATACGTTTATGCTGGCCGGCCTGGCCTACGGCGTGCGCAGGGCGTTGTTGGACGACATGACCATTACGGACGGGCCGCGTTTTGATATCTGGGCGGAAAAGTGGCTGGAGGAAAACCCGGACAAGACGCGCCTGGATGTGCCGCCTTTGAAAATGTCCCTGCGCGGCGCCTGCGTCCTGCTGCCGTCTCCGCAATCCACGGTATATCAGTTGCGCGCGCCCATTCTCGCCATGCAGGAAGGCGAGCTGAGTGGAGAAAAAGTATATATCCTGCGCCTGGCCTTCGGGCTTGATACGCCGCAGCCCCTGGATCTGCCGCTCTATGCCCCCGCCCGCGTGTGCAAGAACTATGTGCCGCAGGAGGGGGACGAGATTGACGCCGTCATGTGGCTGCAAGGACGCCTGCTGGATTAGAGCGGCTTGCCATACGCGAAACGGCAGATTCGCGTGAACCTGCCGTTTCTGAGGGTGGGGCTGCTACAGAGCCTGGAGGAGGAACAGCTTATCTGGGGCCGCAGCAATCATCCGTGCCGCCGCGCGGACAGGGACGCATGCCGCCTCTGCCCTTGCCCATGCCGTCGTGGCCTGTGCCACGTCCCATGCCGTGGCCGTAACCTGTGCCGCGTCCCATGCCGGGGCCTCTGTGCTCCAGCATGATGCCTTCCTTAATCAATTTGCCTTTCAGGGAGATACGGGCATTATACAGCTTGGCGCGCAGGTCGGAAATTTCCTTGGTCAGAGCCTGGATTCTGTTTTCATCGGGTTTTGCGCTGTACAACTGGGCATCCAGTTCGTGCCGTTTGGAGATCAGTTCCTGGCGTGTCGCCTTGGTGCTGTTGTAGAAGTCCTCGTGCAGCTTTTTGACGATCGCCTGTTTTTCCGGACTCAGGCTCATCATGCCCGCTCCGTGGTAGCCTGTTGCCGCCTGGCCCGCTTCCTGAGGTTCTGCGGCGAGCGCCGCTGCGGCCAGGCCGAGCATGGCGGCCAGGGCCAGGGAGAAGCTCAAGCTGCGAAAATGGAACGTGTTCATTGTATTCCTCGCGTGTTTGTTTAGATGTTCCCGGGCTGCTTCCCTGTCAGCAAGTTCTGTGCCGGATGCAATGCCGTACTATATCTTACTGACGCCACGGCATATTTTTTGCTTTTTCGCAGAAACAACGCGCTGAACGCACGCAATGTGTTACGAGTTTACCCGCTTTTGGCTGGACATTGCGAGTAAAATGGTTACAGATTGGCATATCCCGTCGAGCTTGCCGCATGAAACGCGTGAACGTGCCGTACCATCACATCCTGCGTCTTTCGCCCTGGTTTCTTCTGGGGGCGGCGCTGATTCTCGGCCTTGTCGTGCTGGTCATGGCGGCGCGCAATACCCGGAAGGAACAGGAAGCCATGGCGCAGCAGCTTGTGGACAGGGCCGCCGCGCTCATCTGGGCGTTGGAGGCGGGATCCCGCACGCGCATGGCCGTGCGCGCTGGCAGTCCGTATTTGCAGCTTCTGCTTGAAGAGACCGCCAAACAACCCGGTATCGTCTATATGGCGGTGACCGACAACGAAGGCAACATCCTGGCCCACAGCGAAGTTGCGGAAACCATTGAGCACTTCGCCGATCCGGAGAGCATTGCCGCGCTGGACGTGTCCGACAGCCCGCAATGGCGCAGTGTGGACGGGCCGGACGATCTGCGCATTTTCGAAGTATACAGGATATTTTCGCCCCTCCCCGATCTCGGGCGCGGGCTTCGCTGGCAGGAACAGCCGGGAGACAAACCGGCGTCGGAAGCAAGGCGCGTCATTTTTGCCGGACTGGACGCGCGGCCTTTCGAAGAATCCCTGGAAGCGGAGTTCCGCAGCACGGTGCTGAGTTCCCTCCTGGTGGCTCTGGCCGCGTTCGGCGCTTTTGTCTCCCTGTTCTGGGCGCACAACTACCGTATTTCGCGCCGCATGCTCCAGAATGCCGAGGCCTTTGCCGCTGATTTGCAACAGCAGTTGCGGCGCAGCGAACACCTGAGCGCGCTCGGCAACCTGGCGGCGGGCGTGGCGCATGAAATACGCAACCCGCTCAGTTCCATCAAGGGATTTGCCACCTTTTTGCTGGCCAAGCTGGAAAAGGAACACGATGCCCATGCCGCTGCAATGCTTATCCAGGAAGTGGATCGCCTTAACCGCGTGGTCTCCGGCCTGCTGGAATTCGCCCGGCCGGAGACCATGCAGCTTGCGCCGGCCGCGATCGCGCCCCTTGTCGAACACACCCTCAGGCTGTGCGCTTCGGACCTTGCGGACAAGGATATTGCCGCGCGTTGCGCGTTTGCGCCGGATCTGCCCCTGATCGCCGCAGATGCGGACAGGTTCACCCAGGTGCTGCTGAACCTTTTCCTCAACGCCGTCCAAGCCACGGACAGAGGAGGCAGGCTGGAGATATCGGCCTGCCGCGATCAGGCCACGGGCAAGGTTTTGTTGCGCATCGCGGATACCGGCAAAGGCATCGCGCCGGAAGCGCTGGCCACGATTTTCGATCCCTACGTCACCGGCAGGGCCTCAGGCACCGGACTCGGGCTCGCTATCGTCCACCGCATCGTGGAGCAGCACGGCGGAGTGATCCGCGTGGAAAGCGAACCCGGCAGGGGAAGCGAATTCTTCCTGTATTTGCCGGCGGTGGAATAAGGATCAAGCATGACCGACATGCCGAAAAGTACAATTCTTGTTGTAGATGATGACGCGGGCCATCGCGGGATGCTGCTGACGCTGCTGGCGGACTGGGGCTATCGTCTTGAAGGCGCGCAGGACGGTGAGACCGCAGTGGCCTTGTGCCGTTCGCAGCCCTTCGATCTTGTGCTGATGGATGTGCGCATGACCGGGATTTCCGGGCTTGAGGCGCTGGCGGAAATCAAGGCGGGGCAGCCGGACTTGCCCGTTGTGATCATGACGGCGTATTCCGATGTGAAGGCAGCGGTCGAGGCCATCAAATCCGGCGCGTACGACTATCTGACCAAGCCGCTGGATTTTGACAACCTGCGGCAGGCCCTGGCGCGGGCTCTGGATCATGCCGCGCTGCGGCATGAGAACAAGGCCTTGCAGGAGACGCTGGCCGCGTCTTTGGACACCGGCGACATGATCTGCCGGAGTCCGGCCATGCGGCAGGTTATGCGGAGTCTGGCGGCCATTGCGCCATCTGAGGCCACGGTATTGATTACGGGCGAATCCGGCACGGGCAAGGAACTGATTGCCAAAGCCATCCACAACAACAGCCAGCGCCGCAGGGGACCCTTTGTCGCCGTGAACTGCGCCGCGCTGACCGAAAGCCTGCTGGAATCGGAGCTCTTCGGCCATGAACGGGGGGCTTTTACCGGGGCTGAGGGGCGTCGCAAGGGACGCTTTCAGAGCGCGGACAAGGGCACGATTTTTCTGGATGAAATCGGTGAAATATCGGCGGCCACACAGTCCAGGCTGCTGCGGGTTCTCCAGGAACGGGAGATACAGCCGCTGGGAAGCGATCAGACCATCAAGATCGATGCGCGCGTTCTGGTCGCCACGCACCGGGATCTGGCCCGCGACGTGGAGCAGGGACGTTTCCGCCAGGATGTGTTTTACCGCCTGAATGTGGTGGCCCTGCACCTGCCGCCTCTGCGCGGGCGTCCGGAGGATATTCCTTTGCTGGCCGGGTACTTTTTGCGAAAGTTCGCGCAAAAAAATCACAAACAGGTAAAAAGCTTCACCCCGGCGGCCATGCGCCGGCTGCAAGCGCATAGTTGGCCCGGCAACGTGCGCGAATTGGAGAACGCCGTGGAACGGGCAGTGGTGTTGCTGGCCGGAGATTACGTGGAGGAACGGGATCTGCCGCCCGCGCTTATGCCTGGGCAAGTTGAACGTGCCGCGCCGGACGATGTCCCGGCGGGCATGATGACCCTGGAGGAAGTGGAGCGCCGGACCATAATGGCCGCGCTTGAGGCCGCTCGCGGCAATAAAAGCGAGGCTGCCCGCCGGCTCGGGATAACGCGGAAAACATTGCACGCAAAGTTGCGGAGCTACATGGAATCATGATCATGTTTTCACATAGCGGAACACATGTGTCCCGTCACTGTGCCGCGCCGAACGTGCCCCGCGCCGCCTGGAGGTAGGCTTCGCGTATCCTGGGGTCGGCTGCGGTTTCCGCCATGTGCAGATAGATAATCCGCAGCCATTTCTTGCGGATGGAGGCGGCCCGCTGTCTGCGTTCCCGGATCCTCTGCTGCGGATAGGCGCGCAGAAGACGGCTGAGTTCTTCGGCGCGGTGCCTGCTTCTGTGTTTGGCGTCTATGGCGGCCAGTCCGGCGGCGCGCAACAGGGAACGCCTGAGCGGGTTCGTCAGCAGTTTTTGTATGCAATGGCCCGCGTCCCGCGCGTCATCCGGATTGTATGTGACGAGATGCACGCCGTCCTGAAAGAGATCGAGCAACCCGTGCCCTATGCGCGGGGTCAACAGGCAGGCGCCGCAACCCAGCGCTTCGAAAACCCGGAAGTTGAGATCTCCGGCCTCGCAGTGGTTGAGCGCAATGCGTCCTTTGGGAAAAAGCCGCCGATAGTCGCCGCGCTCAGCGTGCAGACCCGGTACAAGCTGCTGCAACTCCTGCAAAAAAGCCATCCGCTTGGGCGTCTTGTCCGCGCTGAGCGTACCCACGAACAGGCAATCCCATTCTTCTGCATGCGGGGCGGGGCGGTCATCATCCTTGGCAAAGGCCGGAAACCAACGGACGCATTCTTCCGCGAGCGCCTTGTTCGTAAAAAACTGCAGATGGTCGCGCAGGCTCGCCAGGCAGAGGTCAAAGCCCTGCGCGTAAAAGGGCAGCCAACTGTGGATGTGGGTGTCCACGCAATAGGCCACCGTCAGGCAGGGCATATCTTCGACGCCCAGTACAAAGGGGGGACGGCTTTTATCCGCCACCACGAGCACATCCGGTTCCCAGCCGGCTCTGGCGACCAGGTCGGCCCAGGAAAAAATGGCAAGGTTTTCAAAATTGATCGCGCACACATCCCAGCCGCAGGCGGGCAGGGCGGAACTGAAAAAGGGACTCCCAATCCAAAGTAGGCGTTGCATGTGCCTGTGGTAATTCCAGCTGTGCCTTGGAGGCGTTGATGTGGATATCAGAGGCGCAGCAGGCGTAGTCAAGAACGCCGCGCTAGCCCGGAAAACGCGCGCGCAGTTCCTCCAGAAAACGTTCCAAATCGTTGGCTTCGCCCTCACGATACTCTTCAGGATATAACAGCGCGGACATATAAAATACGGAATTCAGCGACAGGGCGTTGCCTGCGTTGCGCGCGAAGCGCCACAAACCTTCCTGGATTGTCCGCGCGGCATCCTCGGGCAGCCCGCTGGTCAGGGGAACGGACGCCCTGGGCAGATCGGCGAGCAGTTCCGCCTTGCGGCGCATGCCGTCGCGATAGTCCTGGGTATTTTCCCGTTCCAGTTCATGCAGGGCCTGGCCCTCGATGCGCCGCACCTCACGGGCGCGTTCTTCAAGCCAGGAATGCAGGGCGGTCAGGGATGCGGCGTTCGTCATAAATATATCCTGTGAGAGAGAAGCTACACGCTTCGACGGCGTATAGCAACGTCCCCAGGATACATTTGAACGTGCTGGCTGACGGCGGCGTGAACGCAATCCGGATTCGGTCAAAAGGGAGTCAGTCTCCGGCCGAAGAACTTGTTCAAAAAAAATAAGGGCAGCAGTACACTGATGATGAGTATGGCGCCATACGCGGAAGCAGGGCCGAAATCGCCGCTGCCGATGTACTGGAAAATCTGTACGGTCATCGTGGCCCAGGGACCGTAGTAAAGAACAATAGTGGAGCTTAATTCCGCCAGGATCGTTACCCACATGATGATGGCCCCGGCCATAATGCCGGGCAGCATGGCGGGCACGACGACCTTGAGAAAGGAACGCAGAGGAGGCACCCCGAGACTGATGGAGGCTTCTTCCACGGCAGGATCGATCTGGTGCAGCAAAGCCGAGGTTGTTTTGACGGAAAAAGGCGTCTTGCGGATAAAATACGCCAGAACCAGGATCATCCAGGTGCCCGTGAGGATAAGCGGCCCGCTGTTGTACGTGGCGGCGAGTGCAATGCCCATGACCGATCCGGCTATGACCAGGGGCAACATCATGGTCAAATCCAGCACATAGGCGGAAAAACCGCCTTTACGCACGATCAGGTAGCTGACCAGCAGGCCGAAGACCATGCCGATGATGGTAGCTATGGTGGAAAGGAAAAAGGAATTGAGAACAGGACGCGGCGCCACCTGAATGGCGGCCGCCAGATTTTCCAGGCTGAACTGGCCGTAGTGCATGACAGGCCCGCTGGTCTTGGTGACCGCAGCCACCAGCACCACGGCAAAAGGCGCGAGAGAAAGAAACACCAGTCCGGCGCAGAACAGCCAGGCAAGCGCCGTCAGAGCCGGCGGCAGCTTGTGGATTTCAGGCGGGCGCAGTGCCGACATGGCGTAGCTTTTGCGTTCCACCCAAAATTTCTGCACGATGGTCAGGCTCAATGTGATGAAGACGAGTACCGTGCTGAGAGAACCGGCCATGGAAGGATTGCCGCCCATCTCACTGATGAATTCGCTATAGGCCTGCTCCGCCAGTACCTTGAAATCGCCTCCGATGATGGTGGGCACGCCGAAGTTCTCAATGGACATGCAGAAAACAATGAGTCCCCCGGCGGCGATGGATGGCGTAATCACGGGGAGAGTGATCGTGCGGAATACGCGCCAGGGAGTCGCGCCCAGATTGCGGGCGGCTTCTTCCAGGGAACGGTCCACGGAGTTCATGGCCGAGGCAACCATCAGGAACACGAAGGGAAAGAACTGGAGGGTGAATACCAGCACCACCCCATGCCAGCCCATGATGCTGGGTATGATAATGCCCTGGCCTTGCAGGAACTGCGTGATTACTCCGCTTCTTCCCAGCAGCAGCAGCCAGGCTTCGGCGCCGATGAAGGTAGGCAGAATAAGCGGCAATGTCCCCAACGTGCGCAGAGCATCGGCAAAGGGCAGGCGAAAACGGGTCGTGAAAAAAGCAAAGGGGACGCCTGCCAGCACGCTGAAAAGCGTGGCCATGCCGCTCATGAACAGGCTGTTGGTCAAGCAGCGCTGGTAAAAGGGCGTGGTGAAGACCATGGTATAATTATGCCAGGTGAATGCGCCTGTCACGGCATCCTTCAGGCTGGCCTGGAAGATGAAATACATGGGGTAAACGACAAGAAAGAAGAGGACAAGAATAGCGCCGAGGAAAATGCCGTTCCAGGCGGAAAAAAGCCGTCTGCTCAGGATCACGGCGCCACCACGGCAGGCCTGTCGGCCTCAAAATACAGGTCAATGACGTCGCCGGGCTGTTTCAGGATGTTCGTTTGCGGCGCGGGCACGTCCACGCGCATGGTTTTGCCCAAAGCTTCCACCTGATAAAGTATGGCGGCGCCGAGGAAGGCGCTTTCCCGCACGATGCCGGAGAAGCGGTTTTCCGTAATTTCCGGCCCGGCGACCTTTATCCAGTCCGGCCGGAGCATAATGGTGCAAGGAGCCCGGGCCGCCCGGCCGATGCGCAGGGTCACAGGCGTCTGCTCAATGAAGCCCGTGACCGTTCCCCCGCGCTGATCCTCCGTGTCGCCGTCTGCACCCGGCTCCACGCGCAAGAGCGTGCAGGAACCCATAAATTCGGCTGCAAAAGCATTGGCCGGATGAAAGTACACCTCCCAAGGGCTGCCTACCTGCTGCAGTTTGCCGCCGGAAAGGATGGCGATGCGGTCGGAAACAGCCATGGCCTCTTCCTGGTCATGGGTAACGTAGACAGTGGTGATGCCGAATGTTTTCTGGATGTTCCGGATTTCTTCCCGCATGCTCACGCGAAGTTTCGCGTCCAGGTTCGAGAGGGGTTCGTCCATAAGCAGCACGTGAGGCCGGATGACAAGCGCCCTTGCCAGGGCGACACGCTGTTGCTGGCCGCCGGAAAGTTGTCTGGGATAGCGGTCCGCATAGTCGTCGAGCAAGACCGATGCCAGCACGGAAGCCACCCGGTCGCGGATTTCGCTGTTCGGCGTGTTGCGTGCCTTGAGGCCGTAAGCAACGTTGTCAGCCACTGTCATGTGCGGGAAAAGAGCATAATTTTGGAAAACCATGCCTATCTCGCGGCGGTGCGGCGGTGTGCTTATGATGGACTTGCCGCCGAAGCGGACATCACCGCTGTCCGGAACGGCAAAGCCGGCCAGGATGCGCAAAAGGGTGGTCTTTCCGCAGCCGCTGGGGCCGAGCAAAGTGAAGAATTCTCCATCCTCAATAGTCAGGCTGATGCGATCAACCACGGTGAGATCGCCGAAGCATTTCACCATGTCGTCAAGCACAATGGAAGCCATGGGCACTATCCTTTGGCGGCGCGAGGAAGGTGCAAGGGGGCGCTTCTCCGGCGTTGCGGGGCTTATTTTTTGTTCAAGACCAACTCGCGCCATTTGGCGAGCAGTTCTTTTTCCAGTTTGTTGGCTTCATCGGGGTCAAAGCCCTGCATAACGACAATTTCATCAATGCCGGGCAGACCTTTCACTTTTGTGGCGTCAGGCCGGGCCGGCCGGCGATAATATTTCGCGTAAATTTCCGACACCACATCCTTGGAAATGAGGTAGTCAAAAAAAGCCTTGGCTTCCTGTTCATGCTTTGCGCCGGCGACGATGGCAGCGCCTTCCGGAGCTGAAATAACGCCGTCCGCGGGATAGACGATCGTGACGGAGTCGGAGCCGCCCGCCACATAGCGGTGTGCCGCGTATTCCATGGTGATGCCGACGGCGAATTCTCCCTCGGCTGTGCCTTTGTACACCAGGCTGGAGCTATCCAGGATATTGGCGTTGTTGATGAGTCTGGTCAGACCGTCCCAGCCGTAGAGCTTATAAAGACCGTATATCTGGGCATAGGCGGAACCGGATTTTTGCGGGTTGGCCATGACGATTTTGCCTTTCCATTTGGGATCGAGGATATCTGCCCAAGTTTTCGGCATATCTTCCGGTTTGACCAGCTTGGTGTTCACCATGAGGATCATCAGATGCGTATTGGCGGCCGTCCAGAGCTTGTCTTTCGCCACGTATCCCGGAGGGAGCCCTTTGGCTTCCGGCGAATCGTACGCCGCAAAGTTGCCTCTGGCAGCCTCAAGCACAGCCACGTCACCGCTCCAGAAAAGATCGGCCAGCGGATTGGCCTTTTCCGCAGCGATGCGTTTCATGGCTTCACCCGTGCCGAGGCGAACCGTGGTGACTTTGATGCCACTGTGCTTTTCAAAGTTTCGAGTCACCATATCCAAAAGTTCCGGCTGGTTGGAGGAATACAGAACCACCTCGGCAGCCGGGGAGGCTCCGGCGATGCCCAGCGTCAGCAAAAGAACCATTGTCGCAAAAAAAAGACCTTGCCTTGGAGTCATAGCACACCTCGCGCGAATTGCCGCAAAAATCCGAAAAATACATGCATAGCGGAGAAAATCTATCCAATCACTGTGGAAAAGTCGAGGCATAAAATTGCGACAGCAAACCAAACATGCTGTTGCGTGATCGGCTCAAGCGGATTTGGGTTTGACCTGCGATCCCGTGGGCCGCTATGTGCAGAGCCTCTGTATCGAACGGAACGCCGTGGGCGCGAAAAGCCCCCCGGCGAGGCTCCGGAGGGCTTTTGTGTACGCAGGATAGAATAATTTCAGATTATTCAGAATTCATAGCGCAAAGTTCCGAACACGCCGTGGCCGGTTCTGTGTTCGGAAAGCTGGAGGTTATAGTTGAGGCCGATGGAAAAGCCTTTGCCGTTGGCCACTTCAAAGCCGGCGGTGCCGTCAAAGGTGACGTAATCCACCTGTTGCACTTTCGAATCGGCATTGCCGGGCACGCCGGGAACCCGTACGCGAGCCTTGGACTTCACGTCGCCGGCAGCGGGAATGACGCCCCCGTCAATTTGCGGCCTGAATGTCCAGCCGCTCTCGAATGTGAAGGTCTTGGCAAAGCTTATGCCGACAGGAAAGGTCCAGATGTTCTGGTAGCTGTCGTCCACATCATACACCGTGCCGCCGCCGCTTTTGACCTTGTAGCTGTCCATGTGGATGCCGGTCCAGCGGATTCCGGCATGGGGAATGATGTCCAACACGGGAGTTTCAAAACAGTATTCGGCTCTCAATCCGGCGTGCCAGGCCTGGCGGTTCACGTCGCCCGGGAGTTGTGCCCTGGCCAGGGCGGCGGGCACATCCTGGCGCAGAGCATTGTAGGTGCCGGTGTAGCCGCCTTCAATGCCGATGCCGATATTGTTCGCGGCCCACCCGCCGTAGAGATTCACGCCCCAGAAGGTGAAGCGGTTTTCGGTGGAGTTGAAGTCTCCGGTGGACTTGGAATAGCCGCCGCCCACGTTGAAGGCCGCGCCGACCCGGAACATTTCCTGGAAGGTGTAGTCCGCGCCGAGGGCGAGGCCGCCGAGGGAACTATTGTAGCCGGTTTTGAAGCTGCCGGCCTTCATGCCCCAGACAGTGCTGTTCTGGTAGAGAGGCATGAGCCACAGGCCAAGGCCGTTGCGCGTAAAACCGTTTCCGGCGGACATGCCGGTAACGACCGTGCCGTCCTGGTTTTGGTGCAGGGCCACGGCTTTTCCGCCACCGCCCGTGAAGGGATGGACGAAGGAAGTGCGGCCCGTGACCGCGCCCGCGCCGGCATTGGCGGCGTCCACCGCTGCGGCGGGCACCGATGATATCTGGGCCATTGCGGACGCGCCTTCAACTGTGGCGGCCGCCAGTTTGGGATCGTTGGCGCCTATGAAGCCGGCATCGAGCGCGCGGGAGATGAACATAACGCCCGTATTGGGAGACTGTGTGTCAAGGCTCATGCCGCTAATCAGGTTGTTCAGGCTGGGATTAATAAAGGGTACATTTTTGCTCGAAACGGTCAGCACATATTGGTTGCCGTTCCATACGGCGCTTGCGCCCAAAGCGAGGCTCGAGCTTGTCAGGTTGGCCCCTGTCCAGGCGCTGTTGCTTGCAGGATTGAGGGCTGTAGCGCCGAACAGATCGCTGATCGTTCCGGCCTGGCCGCCTGTGATGACAAGCTTGGAGCCGTCGGCTATGGCAATGCCGCTGGTGGCGGTCAGCGCGCTGGGTGCGGCAAAGAGGCTGAGTGTGGAGCCGACCTGGAAATCCAC
>JAIRVN010000123.1 GCA_031253875.1 Deltaproteobacteria bacterium
GTCCATGCCGAAGAGGCGGGTCACAGCGGTCTGGTACTCGAAAATGGCCTGTAGCGTGCCCTGCGAGCATTCGGCCTGGTAGGGCGTATAGGCGGTGACGAATTCGCTGCGCCCGGCCAGGGCGTCCACAGCTTTGGGGATGTGGTGGTCGTAGAAGCCCGCGCCCAGAAAACAGGCCGCAAGCTCCTTGTTTTTGCCCGCCAGGCGATCGAAATGCGCGCAAACGTCCATTTCGCTCAGGCCCTCGGGCAGGGCAAAGCTTTTGGGCTTGAGTTGCGGCGGAATGTCCTCGAACAGCGCCGCCAGATCACGCACGCCGATGCAGGCAAGCATGGCGCGCAGATCTTCTTCGGTATGCGGAATAAAGGGCATAGGCGCTCCTGTAATGCGTTAGACGAGATGTTGTTTCAATGTCGCAATCAATTGGTCAAAATCCACAGGCTTGCCGAGGTGGCTGTTCATGCCGCAGGCCAGACAACGATCGATATCCTCGGGGAAGACATTGGCCGTCAGGGCGATAATCGGGATCTTCCTCGCTCCCGGCAGGCCGGAGGAACGTATGCTCCTGGTCGCTTCATAGCCGTCCATGTCCGGCATGTGAATATCCATCAGGATGGCGCCATAGCTTTCGGGTTCGGCTGAAAACTTCGCCACTGCCTCCACGCCGTTGTTGGCAAAATGGAGCTCGATGCCGGTATCTTCCAGCAGCGAAGCCAGAATTTCACGGTTGATCTCGACATCCTCGGCGATCAGAAGCCGTTCCCCCGTAAAAAATTCCGTGCTCTCTTCCACAGGGGGGGCGCTGTCCTCCGCACGTCCTTCAGGCTGCCGCCGGGCCAGGTCCGGCGCGGCCTCAATGTTGGCGGCCGGATTCGCCCTGGGCATTATCCTGGCCTTGATTTCGAACGAAAAGGCAGAGCCCTTGCCGATTGCCGATTCAACCCGGATGTGGCCGCCCATCAGGTTGATGATACGCTGGGAGATGGCCAGGCCAAGTCCGACTCCGCCGACTTTGCGGGAAAAGCCTCCGTCCGCCTGGGAAAAAGCGTCAAAAAGCTCTTGCTGCTTTTCTTCGGATATGCCGATGCCCGTATCTCGGACTTCAAAGCGCAGGGTGCATGTGTTGTCATCCTCGGTGGTTTTTTTCACTGCCAGCGAGATATGGCCGAGTTCAGGCGTAAATTTTTCGGCGTTGGACAGAAGATTGACGAGTACCTGCATCAGACGCTGCTCGTCCAAGATGACGCGCGCGGGGATGTCTTCGTCGATATCCAGCGTGAAGCTTTGTTTGCGCTCTTCAAATCGGAAGGCCATGATATGGGCGGCGCGCTGCGCCATCTCCGCAAGATTGCATTCGTGCAGCGAGAGCGAGATGCTGTGTTCCTCCAGCGTGGACATGTCCAGAATGTCGCTGATCACGCCAAGCAGGTGTTGGGATGCCTCGCTGATCCTGTCCAGGCAATGCGTCCTGCGCTCGGGAGTCTCCGCGGCTCTGGCAAGGGTGGTCATGCCGATAATGGCATTCATCGGGGTGCGCATTTCATGGCTCATGCGGGCAAGAAATTCCGACTTGGCGGCCGCCGACTGTTCGGCCTGCCTGCGGGCATGTTCCGCCGTATGCCGGGCTTTGGTGATTTCGGTCACATCGTGGAAAATAAGCATGATCCCGACGACAACCCCGGCCTCATCCAGCATGGGCGTCAGTTGAATGCGGTAATGGCGCGCATTGCCGTCCCCGTGGAAAGCGATGTCGTGCTCCAGCTCTGATGAACGCTTGTCCAGGACGGCTGCCCGGAACACATCGTCCATGCGCTGCAAAAAGGCGTCGTCCGTCACCGAGGCGAACACATCCCTGAAAGAGCCGTGCTGAACGAGGTCGGCATCCGCCATATTGCGGCCACGCAGATAGGAGGCGCTGGTAAACACGATCCGCCCTTCAAGATCAAACAGCAGAATAAGATTCGGGGCGTTGCTCAACAAGAGCCTGACATATTGCTGCAGGGTGGATTTTTCATCAGCGTCTTTTCTGCGCCGCTCCTCCAACTGCTGGGTCATCGTGTTGAAGGCTGCTGAAAAGTCCCCCATAAAATCAACGCGCTGCTGGTAGTCTCCCTTGGCTACCTGCTGTGTCTGCCACGTCAGGTGCTGGAGCGAGGAATGCAGCGACTTCAGCGGCGCGGCCACTTCATTGTCGGGTGAGGGCGTAAAACTCTCCAGGTCTCCCTTGGACAAGGCCCGGGCCAATGTTCTGGTTTCAACAAGACAGTCCGCAAGATATTTCAGCCCTTCCCCCAACGTGTGGAAGCCCTTGGGCAAAGCCTCCACATCCAGCGCGGCGTGCGCGGGTTTGTAGATAATATCGCGTAAATATTCAAATAAGGTTTTTGCGACCGGATCCACAAACGTTGTACCTTTGCGCGTAAGACAATTTTCTGAATTACTTCACCACTGTGCCGTTAAAGCGGCACACTCTGTCCCCGTTGGCCCAGCAGTCCACCTCGCGGACTTCGTATTTCTTGCCGGTATAGGCTTCCAGGATGCCGGCGATAAAACCTTCATCGTACATGCACACGTTTTCGTTGGTGATGGG
The DNA here is from genome assembly GCA_031253875.1 of Deltaproteobacteria bacterium. Classification (GTDB taxonomy): domain Bacteria; phylum Desulfobacterota; class Desulfovibrionia; order Desulfovibrionales; family Desulfovibrionaceae; genus WRKB01. The sequence continues at coordinate 2,591 of JAIRVN010000123.1, forward strand.
CAGGCCGCTGCAATCCAGGTCCTGGCCCACGGTGAGCACGATGTCGCCTGTTTCCGGGTCAAAGGCTTCCATGCGCAGAATGCCGATCTTCATCGCCTGCAGGACGTGCTGCAGGTTGGCCAGGAACGCGTTGAAGTCCGCTTTCAAATCCAGGGTGTTTTTGGCGAATTCCATCCCGGCCAGAAAACCCGCCCGGCGGAAATATTCATTCGCCATGTCGCCGCCGTGTTCCTTGGCCAGGACATCCAGCATGGTATACTGCATCAGGCGGTACACGACCACCGGCATTTCTTCGCCCAGGTCGCCGCGGCCTTCCTTGATATTGCCGAGACTGTCCCAGGTAAACTCGTTATGCGTGGGGTTGCGTAAAAAAATATTGCTCATGGGTCGTCTCCTTATGCAGGAAGTTTTTTGGGTTCCTCTGCGGCATGCCGCGCGTGCAAGGCGGGAAGCTCTCCTATTTGCAGCAGTTGGCGTAGTCCGCTGCCTTCAGCAGCCCGGCAGGTTCGGCGGCAAGTTTGACGCGCAGCATCCAGCCATCGTCGTAGGGCGATTTGTTGACGAATTCCGGCGCGCCTTCCAGTGTCTCGTT
>JAIRVN010000127.1 GCA_031253875.1 Deltaproteobacteria bacterium
TGCTGGCGTTAAACCTCTCTTTGAGCCGCATAGCCAGACGCGCGCCGATAGTGTCCGCGCCTTCGTGAATGACAGCTACCGCCGTGCTGCGCGTTTCCGTCTTGACGGGCGTATCCGGCTGCGTTTTGGCCGGCGGCTGCGGCACTTTGCCGCTCACCGCGCCGCCAACGGCATCAGCGGCGAACACGCTTCCCGGGCATGCCAGCAAACAGGCGAACAAGCTCAGATATAACAGGTATTTCATGTTAGGCTCCTCCATTGCGCAGTGCATGATCACTGTACTGTACAATCGGCAAGGAAACAAGAGCCTGTCCCGCGCCGTCAAAAAGGCATACGATACTCAATACGCCACGGCAGGCCTTTCTTGCAGGAATCTGTTTTAGACACGGCGTATTTTTGGTACAGTCTTGTACGGCGCACGAGAGATGCGTTTACGCACATACCAAGTTTGCCGTCCACAACTCACGGGGTTCTCTGTGTATTTTGCCAATCTGCATATCCACAGCTATTTTTCTGACGGTTTGGAATCTCCCGCACAGCTCTTGCGCCGGATTAACGCGCTTCCCGGATTGTGCTGCTTTGCCCTGTGCGATCACGACAGTCTTTCCGGCATCGAGCCCATGTTCCGGGCTCTTGCGGACTGTCCGCCCGCGGCGCGGGCGCGGCTGCGCTTTGTGCCGGCCGTGGAGCTGACCGTGCTGGAACCTTCCCTGAATACGCGCATCCATATCCTGGGGTATTTTCCCCGGCTGCACGCAGCAGGCAACTTGGCCAAGGAGCTGTCGCGCCTGGACGCGCTGCTGGGCGAACGCGGAGCGCAGGCGGCGGCCCGGCGAGGCGAGGCGGAACTGGATATCCGCATTGCCAAAGCGCATGCCCTGAATCTGGACGGTTTTGCGGACAGTTGTCCCAGCCTGGAGGAGGCGAAACGCCGCCTGCGGCAAGCCACAGCCGCCGGGCATGCCGCCATTTTCGCTCGTGAGGGGAAACAAGCGGACAGCATCCGGCATCCCATTTCCTTCACGTACCAGGACCTGGTGAACAACTGGGAAACGCTTGTGCCCGGCGCAGGCAGGGAACGCATCCGCCTCTATTGCCTGCGTCCCACGGCGGAACGCCGTCAGCGCCTGGCCGAAATTTTCATGCAGGACGGCATGGGAGAAGCGGAAGCCGCGCGCCTGGCGGAAGAGCGCGCATCCATTCTTTTGCGGGCCAGAACGGCAGCGGATGGCCCCACGGATTTCCTTAGCCCTCTGGAAGGTCTCGCCCTGCTCAAGGAGGGCGGAGCCACGGTTGTCCTGGCCCATCCCGGCGTCACCTATCCGGGCCTGCCTCTGGAAGCCGTGGATGACGCGGTATTGCGACCCTTGGCCGCAGCGGGCCTGGACGGCGTGGAAGTGTTTTATCCCTATGGGAAAAGCGTGCGCAGCCGGCTGGTGCGCCACTACCGGGCGCTGGCGCGGCAACTCGGCCTCAAGCCTGCCGGCGGCACGGACTTCCACAGCGACGGGCGCAGCGGCATGGACGAGTTGCGCCTGCCTGTGCGCCTTGCCGAAGATCTGCTCGGCGGCGCATGAGTCTTCTCGTGCGAACCATGCCTCTCGCCCTGCACCATTATTCAATGCATCTCGTCAAGAGGGAACGGCACGTTGCCAATGCGGCGTTTTATCGCCGTTTTTGTTCATAATGCCATGCCCAATGAGTATCTTTCGACCGATTCATGTATTGCGCCGGCAGGTTGTAAAAAACTGCGAAAGAGGGTAAAGCCGGTAACGGTAAATTCACCTAACCGGACTGCGGTTCTTTCCTGGACTTGCGCTTTCAGCGCCGGTGAAACAGGGCTTTTTAACCGGCTTAATGTAAGGTGCGGCGAGAAGGATTCGTCCTTCAAATGCAATCCGGCCGATACACACAATGTTTCGTCCACTTGACGTTTGAGTTGCAGCAAAGCCGGTTCTTTATTCACGCCGGCCCACAATATTCCGCCTGCTTTACGTTGAAACAGTCCAAGGCCGGCGGCAATAAGGCGAAAAGAAGCGCATGTTACAAAGCGTAGCGATTGCTGAATCTGCTCGACATGCGCTTGCGGAACAGACCCTATGAAACGAAGCGTCAGGTGGAGATTGCTTGCCGGTGTCCACTTCAAACCTGGGAAGCAGGATTGCAGGCCGCTCAGGCGGGTTTTGACATCCGTTGGTATTTCCAAAGCCACAAAAAGGCGCTCTCTTTGTGGCTGGCTGGCATAGCTGTCACATCTTTGACTCATAAGCGTCCATCTCTGTTCGCCTGCTGTTCATCCGGCGCGGCGATATTCAGGGCATAGAGGGATTTTGGGCGCATGAGGCGATCTCCCGTTCTGCAGGAGATAGAGGATAACGGGCAAAAAGGCAAAAACTTCATTGTCATTCTTCATGGCAAAGGGTACAAGTCGTTCATGATACAAGTAATTTCAGCCGTTTTGCAGAGCTGCGCATGTATCTGGGCATAGACGCGGGCGGCACCCATACCGACGCCGTGATCATCCGCGACGGCGCAATCGCGGCGCGCGCCAAGCTCCCCACGCGGCATGAGGATCTGGTGGCTACGCTGCGCGAGGCTCTAGCCGCCCTGCCTGCACAACTGTGTGCAGGCATCACGCGCGTCACGCTCGGCACTACCCTGGCGGTCAATGCCCTGCTGCAGGACAAGGCGGACGCCGTGGGCCTCGCCCTGTGCGGCGGGCCCGGCCTTGACCCGGCCCGCTTCGCCCTGGGGGAATATACGCATGTAGTTCCAGGCGGCCTGGACCACCGGGGGATCGAGGTAACGCCGCTGCGGCTCGACAGCCTGGACACCGCCGCACACGACTGGCGGGCGCAAGGCGTGCGGGCTTTTGCGGCGGTAAGCAAATTTTCGCCGCGCAACCCCGCGTTTGAACAGGCCATGGCCAAAACGCTCGCCCCCTTCGGCGATATCGTGTGCCAGGGACACGCGCTTTCCGGCCTGCTGAACTTTCCGCGCCGTATTGCCGCTGCATATTACAACGCCGCTCTGTGGCGGCTGCACAACGCCTTCGCCGATGCTGCCGGCGCCGCCCTGCAAGAGGCGGGCATCCGCGCTCCGCTCTTTTTCCTCAAGGCCGACGGCGGTTCCATCCCGCTTGCCGCCTCGTGCGCGCGCCCCGTACACTCGCTCATTTCCGGCCCTGCCGCCAGCGCCATGGGCCTTCTGGCTCTTGCTGGCGCCGGCGAAGACGCCGTCTTGCTGGACATAGGCGGCACCACCACGGATATCGCCCTCTATGCCGACGGTTCGCCGGTCCTGGAGCGCGAAGGCATGATCGTGCGAGGACGGGCCACGCCCGTGCGCGCCCTGGCCGCCTCCTCCATTCCCGTGGGCGGCGACTCCGTCGTGAGCGTCGCGGACGGGCTGGTGCAGGTCGGCCCCTTGCGCCACGGCCCGGCACTGGCCTTTGGCGGTTCTGTTCCCACCCTGCTTGACGCCTTGAACATGTTGCACCACGCGCCATGCGGCAACGCCGGAGCTTCGCGGGACGGCATCGCCGCGCTGGCAGCCGCGCACGGCATGCAGGCGCAAGACCTCTCCCGCGCAGCCGTGCGAAGCGCGCTGGCCGCCATTGCTGAGGCCGTGCACGCACAGCTTGCGCGCATCAACAGTCGCCCCGTTTACACCTTGGCGGCTCTGCTGGCGGATCGCGCACTCGCGCCGAAACGGGTCTTTCTTGTGGGCGGTCCCGCCCTGCTGATACGGCCTTTGCTGGAACAAGAACTGTGTCTGCCCGTGCTGTGTCCTCCTCACGCGGATATCGCCAATGCCGTGGGCGCTGCCGTCAGCCTGCCTTCCACGGCTTTGGAACTGTTTGCGGACACGGGCAGCCGACAGGCCTGTGTGCCGGTGTTGGAAAAAACATGGCCGGTGGATCGCGCCTATAGCCTTGCGCAGGCCGAAGCGGATGCGCAAGATCTGCTGCGGGAACAACTGGCGGCGGAAAGCGGCGGACACGATCCGGCAAGACAGGAGGTGGACATACTGGAATCCGCCCTGTTCGCCACACTGGGCGCACACGGCCAGGGCGCGCGGGATATCCGCGTCATATGCCAGGCCAGGCCGGGAATTGCCTGCCGGGTGTCGGCCTGAAGGGAAGACGACATGCGCTGTCCGTGCATTCGGGTACTGGTTCCGCACATTTTCGTCGCGCTTTTGCTGTGGTTCGTTGCGCCCGATAACGCGCAGGCGGCCGCCCAAAAATCTTTGCAAGAGGCTTTGGACGCGCCGCTGCCCATGACGGGTTCAGGCCCCAAAAACCCGCTCGCGCCGCAGGTTCCGGATCCGCGACCTCCCGGTCTTAAGGCCGCCCCCGCTGCGCCCACACGGAACAGTACCGCAACAACGCCGCTCCAGGCCGCACCCGCCGCGCCCGCAGACCGGATTGCTCCTGCCGGGCGCACAGAGCCGACTCTGTCCGACATGATCGGGCAAATGATCATGATTGGCATGAAAGGCTTTGAACTACGGAATACAGACCCGCTTCTGGCCAGCATCCGTGCCGGGCGGGCGGGCAACATCCTCCTGTTTGAACGCGATGCGCTTGGCGGCCCGAAAAACATCGAATCTCCAGCCCAGGTGCGTCTTTTGACGGCGCGCCTGCAAAAAGCCGCGCCACGCCCGCTTTGTATCGCCGTGGATCAGGAAGGCGGCAAGGTGCAGCGCTTGCGGCTCGAACGCGGTTTTGAAGGCGGCCCGGCGGCTGCCGTGCTCGGCGCCGGCAGCCCGGACGCCACCCGCCAGGCCGCCCGCCGCATGGGCCTGGAAATGGCGGCGGTGGGCATCAATATGAATTTTGCCCCTGTCGCGGATCTCAATATCAACCCGTTGAATCCCGCCATCGGAGCCATGCAGCGCAGTTTCGGCGCGAATCCGCATCTGGCGGCGCTCCATGCGATCGCCTTCGGCGCAGGCTTGGTCCAGGCGGGAGTGGTTCCCTGCCTGAAGCATTTTCCGGGACACGGCAGCGCCAGGGAAGACAGCCACGACAGCCTGCCGGATATCACCGCCACCTGGCAGCCAACGGAACTCATCCCGTTCCAGCAAGCCATCCTGGAAGGCTGGGCCGGAGCCGTAATGCCCGGCCACCTGTATCACCGCGGCTTGGACGCCCTGCGCCCGGCCAGCTTGTCCGCCCGCGTGCTCAACGGCCTGTTGCGCGGCAAAATGGGCTTTGCGGGCGTCATCGTCTCGGACGACATGCAAATGGGCGCGGTGGCCAAGGCCTACAGCCTTGAAGATCGTATCCTGCTTGCTGTGGAGGCCGGAGTGGATATTCTGGTGTTCGGCAACAACAGCCGCATGCCGGATGTGGGGGCGGATGAAATCCACGCCGTGCTGCTGCGGCTGGTGCAGCAGGGCCGCATCAGTCCCGCCCGGATCGCGCTGTCCTTTGAACGCATCAGCCGCCTGAAACAACGCTTTGCCGGATGGAAGCCATGAAGTGCCGAAGCATCAGCCGCCGCAGTTTTCTGGCCGGTCTGGCGGCCGCCTGCGCCGCCTGCGGCCTGCATAGCTCCGGCGTCTGCGCCGCGCCGCGGGAAGGCGCGCTTCCCATCCTGATGTTCCATAAAGTCTGCGATCATCCGCGCAGACCGGAGGAAATCTCCCCCGGACAACTGGCGCGGCTGTTTGATCTCATCTGGCAGCAGGGCTTTGCGCCGTGCAACGTGCGCGATATGCTGCTTGGCCGGATCGACGCCGTGCTCCCCAAAGGCCGCAAAGCCCTGGGCATTACGGTGGATGATGCGCATCCCAGCGTCATCCATGCGAGCACGGAACACCAGCAGGCCGCGACCGCCCGATCCTTTGTGGACATTTTTGCGGACTCCGCAAAACGGGCGGGGCTTGCCCCCAGAGCTACCTTCTTCCTGAGCGGCCAAAGATCTTTCGGCGGCAAACGCGGCCTCGCCGGAGTGCTGGATCAACTCGCCTCCCTGCCTGGTCTGGAATGCGGCTACCATACGCGCAATCATCCCAAAATGACGGGCTGGGGCTATCAGCAGACGCGGCGGGCGCTTGAGGAACAAATGGGCGATTTCAAGGCGCAAAACGTTTTCGAGCGCATTCCCCGCATCCTGGCCTGGCCCTACGGCCTGCCCCCGGCCGATGATGGTGTGCGCGCGCTGGAGGATCTGGACTTTCTGGGTGCGATGCTTGCCTTTCCGGGAGTCCGCGAGGCCAAATATACCAGCCTGCCTGTTGCCCGTTACAGCCCTGCGGGCCTGCTCAGCCCGCGTTTCCATATTCCCCGCGTGAATATCGGCGCGTATATCTACGCTCCGCAAGGCGGCATCGCGCCCAGAAAGTCCAGATCCTCCAGCGCGCGCACACCATCATCGGCCGGGGGCAGGCCGTAGGGCCCGGCCAGGATGCGGGGAATGCGCTCGAAAACGTTTTGCGCCTTGAAATCGCCCATTGGTTCCTCAAGCGCCCGCCGCG
>JAIRVN010000141.1 GCA_031253875.1 Deltaproteobacteria bacterium
TTGGCGACCTGCAGGGCCTCTTTTTGCAGTTTATCCAAAACAGTCCTCCAAAAAAAACCCGTCCGTGGGGAATGGCCTTGGCCAACAGCGGTCAAAGCCGGACGGGCAAAAAGAAAGGAAACGACCAGCCCCCCTTCTTTATTATAAAAGTTTTTCGCTTTGAGATGCTTGCGTATCGGCGGGCAACGCCCGCTATTTCATCTCTTCCGCAAGAATCGCGGCCAGCTCCTCGCGGAGTATGCGCGCCGCCGCCGCCGCCGCCGCGCGCTCCAGTTTCTCCCCGGCGCTGCTTTCCATTGTGTCCAGTCGCGCTTCAAGGCGTCCGAGGTTTTCTTCAAGCGTTGCGAGCGCAACGGCACGCGCAGTATCCGCATGTTCGGCCGCTGCGTGCCTGTCTTCCAGAGCTTTGAGGCGCGTTTGCAATGCCGCAACGCTCAATTCAGCCACATGCGTTTCCAGGTGAGCCAGACGTTCCAGTATCTCCGGGGGAACTGCAACAGCGCCGGGTGCGCTTGGAGACGGCTGCGCGGCCGAGTCCGGTTCGGGCGCTTGTCCCAACAGGTTGTCCCATTGGCGTGGCAGCGGCGGTGCTTCCATAGCGGCAACAGTGTCTCGCGCCGGGCCGGGCACAGGGGAGGCGGGATCGCGTTTGACTGCGTTGTCTCCAACAGCCTGATCCGGCAGCGGAGGCAGTGTCTCATCAACGTGATCTTCCGGGGATGCTGACGGAATGCTTTCGAGGAAGGCATCCAGGTCGTCCGATGGAGTTGGCGTTTCGGAAATTTCAGGTGGAGCGGCTTTGGCCGTCGCAGTGCTTTCAAGCAGCGCATCCAGGTCGTCCATGCTTTCAACGGCGGCCGTTTCGGGGGGAGGCGGCGCAACAGGTTTCGCGTCGGGCGTCAACGACGTGGTGGAAACGCGAACTGTGATGGAGGGTTTTGCTTTTTGCGCTGTCGATGCTGCCGCCGGGGCGGAGGAAGCGGCGCTGTCAAGCAGGGCATCCAGATCTTCAGCCGGCGCGGCAGCCGGCGCGGAGGCCGCGGGGACTGCGGCGACACTGTCAAGCAGGGCATCAAGTTCGTCCGCAGGGTCAGGCATTGCCGCAGGCTCAGGCGTTGCCGCAGGGGCTGCGGACGCGGAGGAGGAAGGCGCGCTGAGCTGATCTATGACAGCATCCAGGTCTTCCCCTATCGGTTGCTCCGTTGGCGTTGCATCGGACGAAGCAGAGGGCTGGACGGGTATGTCGAGTTCGTCGAGCAGACTCTCCACTTCCCGCATGTCCGGCATGTCCAGGGTTTCATCCGGATTGACGGGACGCTGGTTTGTCTTGTTGAGAAGGCTTTCGGAAGTTGTTTGAGGAGAGGAAGCTATTTCAGCCAGGAGAGCGTCCAGATCGTCTTTTTCTTCACTGGCCCCGCCTTCGTGCAGCAAATCACGCAGATGATCGTCTGCGGAAGGAGTGGAAGCCGCAGGCGCAGGTGGAACGCCTTGCTCAATGATATCCGTAAGCTCGATGATGTCCTCGTCGGGACTAGGGACCGCATTTGGTTTCGCGACCATGAATGCCTCGCTCGTATCCGCAGGCAATGGCAAACTGGACGGCCTCGCCTGAGGCCGTCCAGCCCCGTGCCGGATGCATTACGTCAATACGCGCGGGGGGCGCAAAACTTCGCCACCCCGAGGCGCAAAACGCCAAAAGGGCAAAGCAATATACAACAACGCGCCTATGGATGGCATTTGGATTGCTTGCAGGCGGTCAATTCTTTCTTCTTGTCCGGGGATTTTTCGGCGACCTGTCCGTGGCAGGAGGCGCAGGTGACGAATTTCGTGCCCGATTTGGCATGCATTGCCCTATAATAGCCTTTGACGCTCGTATCTTTGCGATCCAAGCTGTCATGGCAGCCCGCGTCGCCGCATTTGCCGAAATTTTCCTTGCCGTCCACGACATGGTGGCAATCGCCGCATTTCATGTCTGTCTTGTGGGTGCTGTGATTGAATGTCACCGGCTGCTTGGTTTTATTCAATTTCAAACCATCGGCAGGGACATCGGGCTGCGCGGCCAGCGCGGGCAGCGCCAAGGCGAGGATTAACAAGGCAAAGGCGCCCAGGATGCATTTTTTCATTACGCTGTTCCTCCTGCAGTAACGTTACGGTTTCACGGTTGCTCATTGAATGGTAGCCCCGCGAAAGGATGGTGTCAACAGAACAATGCACAGAACGCACAGAACAGCGCATGTATGTTTTTCAAGGCGCGCCTCGGCCGTTTTTTTCATCTGCGGGCAGCGTCTCGGGCGTAATATCCACCACCCGGATATCTTCGGCCGGAGGCAGGGCTTGTTCTTCCGCCGCCGGCAAGGCATAGTGGCGGTTGTCTCCGGGGGGCAGGGGCATGCTGCCCTTGTCCACGATAATGACCCCGGTTTTTTCCAGTACTTCGCGGCGGAAGGCGTATTCCTCGGCAATTTTTTTGCTGCGGTAGCCGAACCAGTATTTGGCCGTGACGCCCACGCAGGCAATGCCCGCTATGCCGCCGATAATCCAGGGCAGATATTGCTCGATGGTCTGGGCCATGCGCATGAGGATGCCCAACGCGCCGTCCATGAAAAAAATCAACGCGCCGAGAAGGATGACCCCCAGCAGCAACACCACGACGGGCGCGCCCTGGATAAGGGCATACACGCGGCGGATGCGGTCGGGCAGTTTTTCCTGCCAGGCTGCGTCGTCCTCGTGCCCGCGCAGGGAACGGAACAGCCCCACGCCCGCCAGATGCACCATGAGCAGCAGCACGGCCGGAGCAACGGCCAACGCGATGAAATACGCGATCCAGGGAAAATTGAACTGCGGCGGGCCGCCGCCGGCGGACGGACTGGCCGTGACAATGCCGTAGCATAAAGCCCCCAGCGTAATCAGCAGCTCGACGAAAATGATGGCCATGGACAAATACGAAACGAGATCCTTGCTTTGGCGCTCGGTAAAACGCGCGGCCAGTTTTTTTGCCTTGGCGGCAGTGTGGCCGGACGCTTCGGAGGCGGCTGCATCCTGCTTCGTTTCCGCCTCGGGCGCGGCATGGGGATCGGGTTTGTGATCGTTACTCTGCATGCGGCACAAAAACATATTCCGCCGTGCGAAGCAAGCAGTGGCAGAGGGGAATCAATGTAGCGCAGCGGCACGCAGCCGCTCCGCGCGAATTGACACCACCTGCCCCAGCATGTAAAACATGTTTAACATGCTGGAGGTATGCATATGCTTGGGGTGAGATTGCCGGCAGAGATTGAACGTCGATTGGATGCGCTGGCCAACGAGACGGGCCGCACAAAGTCTTTTTATGTACGTGAGGCCATTTTGGAGCACTTGGATAATCTGGAGGACATTTATTTGGCCGAACAGGTTTTAGAGCGTGTCCGTCGTGGTGAAGAACGGGTGTACACTTCCGAAGAAGTAGAGCGCATGCTTGACCTGGAAAATTGAATATACCGAGACGGCACAAAGGCAGTTGGCCGGAATTGACCGGCAGGCAGCCAAAAATATTACGCGCTATCTGGATGAACGCGTGGCTACCGACGAAGACCCTCGCCGCTTCGGCGATCCACTCAAGAAAGACCTGTCAGGCCTTTGGAAATATCGTGTAGGCGCCTTTCGTGTCATCGTTGCGATTCAGGAAGACAGGATTGTTGTTCTCGTTGTCAGAATCGGCCACCGCAGTAATGTATATGCTAAACCCCGATAGACGCGCCTTTTCCTGCGAAAAAACGCGCCAGCACGACCAGGGCGTAAGTATCGCGTTCGCAGTATTCCAGAAGATTTTGCCGCAATGTTTCCCGTTCGGCGGAACCTTTTTGCAGCGCCAGCATCTTCAGGAAGGCCGATTGCGCTTTTCCGCCGTGGCTGACGGACAATTCAGCGTATGCGAGTTCCGGCGCAACTGTGGGCAGGACGCTTTTGAGTGACCAGGAGCCGCACATCTCAGGGTGGTAGTAGTATTTCCGCGCAAGGGGCAGCAGATCGAAAAGCCGGGCGGAAATCGCATGCAGTTCGCCAGCCAGATCCGGAAAGGCCGCCGCTGTTACATGCAAAATGTTTTTTTCAAATCCGGCATTGTACGCCAGCACCGGGCCGGAACCGGCCATAGCGGCGATCAGGCTCTCGGCAAAGGCGCGGCGCGGATCCACAGCGTCATCGGCCAGAAATCCACAATGCCGCAAGCTGCCGTCTTCCGTTTCCACATGGCAACTCCACTGGAAAGGAATTTGCTGATACGGCCGCGTACCGGCCCATTCGGGCACAACAAAGTCTATGGTTTCAAAATCCATGTACCAACGCGGCCAATGCAGACTGTTGATTATGGTTCCCGCTTCGGCGGACAGCACGGCCCGGCCGCTTTGCGTCACGTCCCGGACGCGGCGTTG
>JAIRVN010000212.1 GCA_031253875.1 Deltaproteobacteria bacterium
TGTGTATCAGGAAGCTGTGCGCTTAAAGACGGAATTGCCGGATAGCGAGGTGGAGAAAGAAGTCACCCGCCTCATGCAACAGCGTAAATTAAGCCCCGAGGAGCTTGAAAAACAACTCACGCAGGAAGGGATGGACATGAAGAGCCTGCGCGAACAAATTCGCAAGGGCCTGTTACGCCAACGACTGTTGTCCAGCATGGTTGCCCGCAAGATTATTTTGAACCGGGACGATATTGCCAAATATTATGAGGAACATAAGGAATCGTTCAAGTCGATCTCGGAAGTGCGGATGGCTATCATTGTATATCCACCCAACATCAATGCAGAAACTGTCGCACAGCGTATCAAATCCGGCAAGCTGAGCTTTGAGGAGGCGGTGCGCCAGTATTCCATAGATCCTGCCACAAAATCGCACAACGGCGCAATGCCGCCCGCGCCTTGGAAGGACATGTCGCCGGAGTGGCGTACGCGGATCTCCGCCATGAAACCTGGCGATCTCAGCGATATTTTTATCATACCTCACGATCAGTTTCAGATAAGAGCCCAGATTAAACTTCTTGAGAGAGTCGGCGATGGCAAGGTGCTCAGTCTTGCGGAAGCGACGCCTGAGATAGAGGCTACCTTACGGGAGCCTCTATTGAAGGCCCGTTTTGCGGAATACGCGCAATGGCTTCGCGGCCGCGCCCTTATTGATATCAAGGGTTTTTAGAACATCATTGTTACCTGCAAGGATGCGGTAGCGGCATGAGCTTTGAAGAATTGGGCCATATGCTTCGCCAGGAGCGTGAACGGCGTGGGCTGAGCGTTGAAGAAGTGGCGGGCCGTCTCAAACTCATGCCCCGTATCGTGCGCGCCATAGAACATGCGGATCGTGCGGAGTTGCCCCAGGCCGCGTACGCGCGCGGCTTTGTGAAAGCTTACGGAAACCTGCTCGCATTGGAACCGGAACTGCTCCATGTCGGTCTGGAAAACGCCTGGCCGGACTATTCCGACCAGACTCCTGTTCCTTACGAGCTTGCTGAGGAAAGGAAAAGCGGCAGCAAAGGCCGCCTGGCGATGCTCATCAGTCTGGTGTTGATTCTGGCGGCTGTGGGCGGCTTCTGGTTTGCCCGCGATCTGAATTTACGCTTGCCTTCCGGAGTGTTATCCAAGGCCGAGCCGGCGATACCCGCCAAAAGCGAGCTTGCGCCTCCGTCGGCTCAGGTGCAGGGCACCCCGTTGCCGGCAGGCAGAAACCAGACCATGACCCGCCACACAAACCCGGCGCAGGGTACAAACCCGGCCCCGGCAGTCGTCACGCCTGCCGCTTCGGGGCCGTCCGTTTCGCCGGCCGCTTCGGCAGACAGCCGTCGGCCGGAAAATGTTCCGGGCGCAACGCAGCAGGCGGCATCTGCTCCCGCGGTTTCTGCCGCTCCCTCGCAGGATGGTCAACACAATCTCGTCATTATTGCCCTTGCGGAATGCTGGGTGCATTCCAACGCCGACAGCACGGATACCCGCCAGTTTTCCTTGCGCAAAGGCGATACCTTTGCATTGACCTTCAGCAAGAAACTGGTGCTCAAGCTTGGCAACGCCGGGGGTGTGAGGATTCGCCTTGACGGCCGGGATCTGGACCCGCCGGGAGAAGCGGGACAAGTAAAAACGCTGACCTTCCCTGCAAATCCATAATTCTCCGCCACGTATGCAAGGTCGGCAAATGCCCGCATACCGGCTGTACTCAAACCAATACCTCTTGACGAACCAGTGTTATGGAATGGACGGATAAGGCCCTGGTGCTCCATGTGGGGCGTTTTCGGGAAGCCGACATGTGGGTGCGTTTGTTGACACGGCGACAAGGCGTGCTGACGGTCTTCGCCTTTGGCGGCAGCCGGAGCCGGAGACGTTTCTGTGGCTGCCTGGATATCGGCAACAGCATCTTGTGCCGGGTAAAAGGCACGCGTGCTGCCGGGTATTTGGCTCTGCAGGAAGCTTCACTGCTTCAGGGTCTGCGCCGTTTGCGCACGGACGGGCAACGTTTGGGACTAGCCGTGAACTGCCTGCGCTTTCTGGAACTGCTGGACATACAGGGCGAAGAGGCGCATGGCGCTTTTACACTGGCTGAAGAGATCCTGCGTCTCCTCGAGGAAGAACTCCCACCGTCTCCGTTGCTGGCATTGTTGTTCCGCCTGCGCATCGCCTCCGATCAGGGTTTTGCCCCCTTTCTGCACGGCTGCGTCCGTTGCGGACGTCAGGCACGGACAGAGGAAGCTTGGCAATTTCTTCTGGATCGGGGCGGTCTGTTCTGCCCGGACTGCCGCGCGACGGGGCGTTACGCATTGGAGCTGGCTGCCGCGAGCCTGGAATTTCTGCGCACGGTGCAAAACAGTGCGCCGTTTTTGTGGGATGCGTCGCGTCTGCATCCTGCGGAGCGCCGCCAATGCGGTCGTGTCGTCGATGCTTTTGTGCAGTACCATTTGGGGATCGCATGGGAAGAAGGCCGTTTTAGACGCGTTTGACCGCATTTTGGAGAAGATATGCATATTGTCCTGCTTGGCAATGCCGCCCGCGGGCTTGTGAATTTTTGGAGCGTGTTGCTGGAAAGCCTGCACGTTGCGGGCTGCCGCGTGACTGTCTTCGTGCCCGAGGGAGACGCCAACGCCGACGACGCCATCCGGGATATGGGCGCGACGCTGCACCACTATCCGCTGGATCGCAAAGGGCTGAATCCCGTGCGCGACATGGTCACGTTGACGGCCTTGTATCGGCTTTTCCGCCGTGAAAAGCCCGACATGCTTTTTTGCTACACCATCAAGCCCGTGATTTACGGCTGCCTGGCTGCCAGATTTGCCGGCGTGCTCCGCCGTTTCGCGACCATCACCGGACTCGGCTACATGTTCGAGGCCGATAGCGTCGCAAAAAAGGTTCTGATGCGCCTCGCGGCACTGTTGTACCGCCTGGCTTTGCTTGGGGCGGCAGCGGTCTTTTTCCAAAACCGCGAAGACAGGGAAGTTTTTGAA
>JAIRVN010000007.1 GCA_031253875.1 Deltaproteobacteria bacterium
TGCAATTCCTGCCAGTCCGGGTCAAGGCCAGCGGCCACATCCGCCGAAAGCGCCCGGCTGTTGAGCAGACACTCGGACAGGCGCATGCGCGGTTGCCAGGCTGCGGCCAACTCTTCCAGGCAATAGTCCAGAAAACGGGAATGCGCGCCGGTAGAGCCTTCGGAACCTATTTCTTCCTTGTCCCACAGTACCAGCGCCGAACTGTGAGCAGGTTGCGGACCGCGCGTCAAAGCTTCCAGAGCGGTAAACACGCAGATGCGGTCATCCTGTCCGTAGCCGCCGAGCAGCGCGCCGTCCAGGCCCACCGGCCGGGCCGGGCCGGCGGGCACGGCCTGAAGCTCGGCGGAAATGAAATCTTCCTCACAGATCGCGTATTTATTGGACAACAATTCCAAGACACGCTGTTTCACAGGTTCTTTGGGGTTGTCCTTGTCTTTCCCTTTCGGCGCCGGACAATGGCCCAGAATGATGTTCAGCTTTTCCGCGGCAAAACCTTCGGATATCTTCTGTCCGCCCTGATCCTTGGCCAGATGCGGCAGCAGATCGGCGATGGCGAACACGGGTTCAGCCGGGTCTTCCCCCAGCGTAACCTCCAGCAACGAACCGTCCCGACGGATCAGGACGCCATGCAGCGCCAACGGTCGCGCAAGCCACTGATACTTGCGTATGCTGCCGTAATAATGGGTTTTTGCCTGGAGAACCTGGACTTGCTCCACAAGAGGGCGCTGTTTGAGATCCAGGCGCGGCGCATCCGTATGCGCACTGATCAGGCGCAAGCCCTTGTGCAGCGGCAGCGTGCCTCTGCGCGCCGCGAACAGCGCTTTGCCCTTGAACGGACGTACGGCAAGATCACCGTTAAATCCGTCCCCATGCCCGGCGTGCCGCAAGAAACGCGCGGCATAGGCCACGGTTTCGCGCTCCGTCTTGCAAGAGGTCAGAAAATCCAGGTAGCGCGCGGCCAGCGCATCCATCGCCTTGCGTTCCCTGGACGAACTGTAGCGTTCCCAAGCGCTTTGCGGATTGTAGGCGAGTTCCGGCAGTTTTTTCATAGTGTTTCCTTTTCCTGGCGCAGGGCTTGTTGAATCACACGCGCCACGAGAGGCAGTTCCTTGGCGTCCAGGGTACGCGGATCCAGGCAGAAAGCTCCTTCTTCCAAGCGGCCCATGAGCGGCGGGACGGCGCTGAGGAGACGGCGTTTCAGATCTTCCGCCGAACATGCGGTCGGACGCAGGCACACCAGGCTGGTAGGCAGATCGCGTGCAGGGAAGGCGCCGCCGCCTGCACGGGAGACGTTTTTGACAAGAGAGACGTGCGCTGCCGAGCCGAGAGCACGGCGCAGGCGCGAAGCAAGACTGCGGGCACGGCGCGCGAGCGTTGCCGGCGGACAGGAGAGCATGGCAACAGTGGGGATTTGGGCCAGAGCCCTCTGCGGATCGAGATAGAGACGCAGGGTGGCCTCCAGCGCGGCCAGGGTCAGCTTGTCGATGCGCAGGGCACGGTGCAGGGGGTTGACGCGCAGTTGCTCAATATACATGCGCTTGCCGACAATGATGCCCGCCTGCGGGCCTCCGAGCGCCTTGTCGCCGGAAAAACTCACCAGGTCGGCCCCTTCCGAGACGACAGACTGTACGGTAGGCTCACCGGGCAGGCCGAAAGCGGAGAAGTCGATCAGGCTGCCGCTGCCAAGATCCTCGATGACAGGAAGCGAGTGTTCACGGCCAAGCTGCACCAACTCCGGCAGAGAGACTTCCTTGAAAAAGCCCACGATGCGGTAGTTGGAACTGTGCACGCGCAAAAGCGCCCTGGTATTTGCGTTGATGGCCCGGCTATAGTCGTACAGGTGGCAACGGTTGGTGGCGCCCACTTCGCGCAGGATCGCGCCGCTGCGCTCCATGACGTCCGGAATACGGAAGCTGCCTCCTATTTCCACAAGCTGGCCGCGGGATATAATGACTTCACCGCCCTTGCACACGCTGTCCAGGATGAGCAATACGGCCGCGGCGTTATTATTGACCACCAGGCCCGCCTCCGCGCCGGTGACCATGCAAAGCAGTTCCTCGATCAGGCTGTGGCGGCTGCCGCGTTCACCTGTGGCAAGGTCGAGTTCCAGATTGTTATACCCCGCCGCAGTCCGGGCCACGGCCTCCCGGGCGGTTCTGGCGAGCACGGAACGGCCCATGTTGGTGTGGATGACCACGCCTGTGGCGTTCAGCACATGCCTCAGGCGGGGACGCAGCCCTTCGCGCACGAAATCTTTGAGAGCAGGCAGGCAGCCGGGCAGGGCAAGCTGCGCCGGCTCTGCCATTGCGCCTTCCTGAATGCGGCAGCGCTGCATGTCGAGAAAGGCATTGACCAGATGGCGCACCAGAGGACGCGGCGCTTCCCGGCTGGCGGGAAGCTGTGCGTTCAAAGCGTCCAGGCAGGCGTCCACGGCGGGCAGAAAGCGGAAGAGTTGTTTCATGGCACCCTCACATATATTCCGGATACAGCGTAAAAAACTCCGCCAATAAATACAAGGAGCCGCACACAAGCACCGGCGATTGCGGGGAACTGTCCCACTGTTTGGCAGTCTCCAGGGCGCTTCGGAGGCTGGACATGGCGCTTGCCGTGGGCCCGAATGTGGAGGCCAGCCGCATAGGCGGGGCGGCGCGTTCATTGGCGGCGATGGGAGGAATGAGCAGGGGCGCGCCCATAGCCAGATCGAGCACCAGCGGGGTCATGCCTTCCAGATCCTTGTCCGCCAGGCAGGAAAAAATGATGGCGCGCGGCGTTATGCCAAGCGTGGGGAGCGTCTCGCGCAACGCCGCAAGGGCATGCGTATTGTGGGCGCCATCCAGCAGCAAGTCCGGAAGAGATTGGCTTGC
>JAIRVN010000020.1 GCA_031253875.1 Deltaproteobacteria bacterium
TGCCCGGCCGTTGCTCCATCTCCCGGCAGATGTCGAACATGCGCGCCCGGTCGGGTCGCACACGCACGGAACGCACAGGCGCATGGTTTGCGCGTGACCACGCGCGCACAACGCCGTTGTGAACAAGCATCATGCCCACATGTTCCGTGAATCCGGGTTCCTGCTTGAGTTCTGCAAGGGTTTTGGTAATGTCCAATGTGTCGTTCCTCTTTTCTGTAAAGAGTTGATGAATATGCCGCTACTTGCCGACATTCTGCAGCGCGTGCCTCCCAGCAAGGAGAGCCGCATGAGTTCCGCCGGATTTGCCGCCTGGGTATGCTGGCAGAATGAACTTGATCCGGCTGTGTCGCAGACCTTGCAGGACTATGGGGGCATGAGCCTCGCTACGGAACGCGATCAGGGATTGTGGTTTTTCTTCAACGCCGATGTCCTTCTGGCCCTGGCGCGTCTGTCCGTGTGGGCGACCTTTAACAATCTCAAGGTTTCGATTGTTGTTTTTCCCGCCAAGCTCGTTCTCGGCAACAAGCGCGAGCTTGGCCTGTCCGCGGAAACCCTGCTCAGCAACCAATCGCTCCAGGCCGCACAAAAATTGGATCTCTGGCTGCACCCCCAACTGCGTGAACACGGCGAAAGCATACCCGGTCTGGCTTTTGAAAAAAAGAGCCTTGTGTCGGGAATGGCGAAAATCGCCTGGACGGGCCTGAGCGCCGATGCGCGCCTGCCGTACACCTCGTCGCAGGGATGGTACGCCATCGTACGTCCCCTCGGCAATCCGCTGGACAAGCTTTTCCAGGCGGGCTGGCGTTTCATGTACGGCGAGCTTGAAGCAGTGCTCAAGCAGCACAAGCTCAAATATCTGCTCCACGAAAACGTGGTTAGTATCCAGATTGAGAATCTGCGTCAACTGCGCCAGCTTCTGCGGGAGTTTTTCAAGCTGGTCGAGGGAATCAAGGGCGGCCAGCACGATTACTGGCCCTGTGTATGCGCGGTGGTTGATCGCAAAGGTCTGAACTTTAACGCGGAGCTTCCCAACAAAGTAGGATTGCGCTGGGAGAACCTGACCCCCGATTATCCCTACGTGAGCTACCGTAACGCCTATCTGCTGGGCGAAGGCTTTGCCATCGCCGATATCCGTTTTTCCAGCGAACAGGTCAGTATGGATACCTGGTGCAATATCAGCCTCAGTGAAAACGCCGATGCGCATCAGGCCATTCCCATCACTATGCCGGGAGTGATTCTTCCCGGCCAGGAGGGCGGCTGTTTTTACTGCGGGCTGGGCGGGCACAGCGCGGCGGAATGTCCCACCCATACTCTGCCCCTGGAGAGCGTCTCCCCCTGGCACAAGCTGATGGAACTTTCTTTTGACGACATTAACGAGGCCTTGCGCCGCGTAGCGACAAGCCTGACGGAAAAGAGCGCCGCAGGCTACAAGACCATGCTTGAGAGCGAGGACGTCCGGAACACGCTGCTGCGGGCGCTTTTCGACATCAACGCCGTCTCGCAGTTGCGTTCGGTTGCCCGCATCTGGCTTGCCAGATCAAAGGATTACCCCCGTTGCCTTGAAGATGCGCTGCACCCCAAGGACGGCAGCCCGGCCTGGGAACTGCTGGACCAGCTTGGCTCGACGCCGCCTGATAAGCTGGGTAAGCTTGAAAAGGACATTCAGGCTGCTATCCAGCGTTTTCCGCGTGACGGGCGCCTGCGCACACTGCTCGGCTTTTGCAGCATTTCCAAAGGGGAACCTGCCGCTGCCCTGACCTGCTTCAAGGAGGGGGCGGCCCTGACGCATGCGACCCTTATTCAGGCATGGAATGAGTATCTCCAGGCCAGAACTCTGGAAATCCAGGGCCGCCATGCCGAGGCCTCTGAACAGTACGGCAATGTGCAGCGGTTGATTCCTACCTGGACGGACGTGTCCTACCGCATGCTGGTATGCAAGATCAAGCTGGGTTTCGGCGAACAGACGCTTGATCAGGTGCGCGCCCTGATTGCCGCGCAACCTGAGTATTTCAACCGTTGCCTTATCGATCCTGAATTGGAACGCGGCCATCTGCTTGTCCTGTCCACGCTGTATCCTCTCTGGATGGAGATATCGAGCGGCGCGAATCTGGACAGTGCGCGGCTTCATGAACTGCTCGCCCGGATTGACGCCTGGTATCCTTCGGATCACCCCACTGCACAGCGCTTGGGCGACGCCGTGCGGGGATTGCAGCGTCTGGCGGAAATTAAAAATTATGCCGCCTGCCTGTATGTGCGCGAGCAGCGCCCTGGCCTGGAAAAGGATTTTTCGGACAGCACACAGCGCGAAATAGAGGCCCTGCAGGCGCAGTACAAGCGTTACCTGACCTTTTTACAGCAGATACGCGATGAAGCCTCATGGTTTCCTTTCCCAGCGCTGCTTATGGCGTTTAACAAGGAGTTCAACGAGTGCGCGAACATCATTAACTGGGCTTTCGGCTCAAACTTCAAGGAACCCGAAGTCTACAAAAAAGCCGTCGCCGTCACCGCTGAAGTGGAAGAACGGCTGCAACAATTGAAAAGGCGCCTGAAATTTTTGCGCATGGTTCGCGACACCACCCTGTTTACGCTGACCATGGGAAAAACTTTTCTGTGGCTCGAGATTATCGGCCTCTTGCTTTGTATTCTGGCAGTGCCCGGCGTGGTCTATTTTGGGCACAAGGTGGGCCTGGGTTGGCTGCAGGAACTGCTGGCCGGGCAGATCCTGGAAATCGAAAAGGTGCTGGTGCTGATTGTGACCATCGTCGCGTTCGGCATCGCGGCGTTGCGCAGCACGCTCATATTCGAGAGACGCCGCGACAAATTTATTGCGGAGGCAAAAGAGCAGCGGGAGAAAAGCCAGCAGTTGCGCCTGGAAAAGATCCGGGAGCAGCGCAGGGTCGAAGCTGAAGCCAAGGCCAAGGCCGAAGCCGATGAAGCCAAACGCCAGAAACAGGAGGAACTGCGCAAAAATTTGCAGCGCCAATAACAGTTCTCTCCTGCCATGCAAGAAGGCGTATGTATATGCATGGATATCGGGAGGCTTGGCATTGCGCCGCGCAGCCTGTCAAAAGGAGAAGGGCACGGTATCGCCCGGGATTATGTCAATCAGGCGACAGTCGGGCGCCTGTTCGGCAAGTTCCGCTTTCAGCGCATCGGTGCCGGCTGCAAGTAGAGGGAAGGTGCCCCAGTGCAGGGGGAGCAGGGCCCTGGTTTTCAGTAACTTACAGGCCAACGCCGCTTGGCGGGCGTCCATGGTGAAAAAGCCGCCCACAGGCAAGAGGGCGAGGTCAAGCTGATACAGTCCGCCCCAGATCGCCATATCGCCAAACACGCAGGTGTCGCCTGAATGATAGAAGGTAAAGCCTGAGGGCATTTGCACGATATAGCCCACGGGCACGCCGCTGTCCGAACTATGGAATGCGGGCAGCATGGTAACGCGTATGCCCTTGTGTTCCACCGTGCCGCCGATGTTGAAGCCTACGCCCGCAAAGAGCTGTGAAGCCGGCAGTCCCGAGTTGATGAAGCGCGCGCCAGTGCCCACAACGCAGCCGAGCATCGCGCCTGTGGCTTGGCAGACTTCCAGCGCCTGGCCCGCGTGATCGCCATGATCATGGGTGACCAGCACCAGATCGGGCGTGGGAATAGATTTCCAGTCGGCCGTACAGAGGGGATTGCCTACGAAAAAGGGATCGACGCATACTGTGGCCTTGCCGTCCGCAACTTGAACATTGGCATGTCCGTACCAGTGTATCCGCATGAGCAGCTCCTTGTCGTTTCGAAGTTGACGGTCGATGATGGCGAACGTAC
>JAIRVN010000090.1 GCA_031253875.1 Deltaproteobacteria bacterium
CCCGGCTCGGCGAACGCATCGCCCGAGGGGGTAATGAACAGGATTTCATGGCCTTTTTCATTGAAGGGCGGCTGAATGGCGACACCGGTAATGGTTTCGATGTCTTCGCAGAGGAATTCCACGATTTCCTTGAAGGCGTGCGGCTGGATACCCAGATGGTTCCCGGTGCGGTTGCAGTTGGACACCGGATCCATAATCCAGTTGATGCCGAGTCCGACCTCATGCAGCAGTTCGCGTACGAGGGCGGTGATTTCCGCCGTGTCGATGCCGTAGGGGCAGTAGAGCGAGCAGCGGCGGCATTCGGTACACTGGTAAAAGTAATAGAACCATTCCTTGACCACGGCCATGTCGATGGAACGGCCGCCGCCGAATCTGCCGAGCATTTTGCCCACCGTGGTAAAATCCTTTCGGTAGATGGAACGCAACAGTTCCGCGCGTAGTACGGGCATGTTTTTGGGGTCGTTGGTGCCCAGGAAGAAGTGGCACTTGTCCGCGCAGGCGCCGCACCGCACGCAGATGTCCATGAAGATCTTCAGTGAGCGGTGTTTTTCCAGACGATCGGCCAAGGCGTCGTAGAGAATTTTTTCCCAGTTCTCCGGCAGATTCCAGTTCTCTGCTTCCGGGCTCCATTCATGAGGATTGGGCATGCCGAGTTTTTGCATGGTTTCCTTTTTTGCCGGGTAGGCATAGGAGCCGGGCGTGAACTCGGGTTTGACATCCATCCAGCTCTCAAGAGGAAACGCAGGACGCGATTTCAGCAGGTCTTTGGGATTAGGCAGTTTGGACATGAATACTCCCTCCTTACTCGGCTGCCGCATTTGATGGTTGTTTGTCAAGCGGCAGGCCGGCTTCATGCATAAGCTCGCGGAAGTCGTCCTCGTATTCCTCATACGTGTGGTAGCTCTTTGGCGGATTCCAGGGATTCACGTGCCGCACCGCCCGGGTGTTGTTGGGGAGGTTGCGCGTGGGACTGAAGAAAACGCCCAACATGTGCGTGAGCTTGCTGAAGGGGAAATACATGAGCAGGCAACTTACAAGCGCCAGGTGCGCGAAGAAAATTCCCCCGATTCTGTCCACGCTCGCGCCGGTCGGAGAGAAGGTCAGCAAACCCATGATGAACACCTTGATGGAAGCGATATCGGTTTTGCCGAAATAGCGCATCCAGATGCCGCTGCCCACGATGCCGATGATGAGCCAGAGCGGGAAATAGTCGTTGGGCAGGGACAGATAGCGCAGCCGTTCGTTGAACAAGCGGCGGCTCAGCAGGAAGCCGAGCGCCAGTAGAATGATCATGCTGGTCGCGTACAGGCGCGGCGCGCCAATCTGCATGATGCCGTCGAGTGTTTCCAGCCAGGTGATGCAGGCGGGCACCGGCTCCATAAAGAAGCGGAAGTGCCGGATAAAGATCAGCAGGAAGCAGTAGTGGAACATCAAGGCGAAAAGCCAGAGCCATTTGGAGGAATAATAAATAACCCTCGGGCCATCCACGCGCACGTCGGCCGCGGTGTTGCGGAAGAGCGAACGGAAGCAGAACACTTCCAGCAGCATGCGTTTGACGACGCCCCACTGCGTATCCGGATTATCCAGCGTTGCCTGTTGGAAAAAGTACAGCGATTTCTGCTGTCCGCCTGTAGTGGGAATGGCGAAAGGCACCGGAGATTTTCCCCAGTATTGCATGCGCCGGACAAGGCCTACAAGGAATATGGCGACTGCCGCATACGGCAAGACCACGCCGAACACGGCCCACAAGCCGGCGTCCGAGCCCAGCCAAGCGACGGCGCCGATGGCAAGAACCGCCAACAAAGAAATGAGCATTCCCTACCTCCCGTTTTTTCAAAATTGCGCCACAATGGCAGCGGCTCCTTACAACAAGCCGCTACCCTTCCTTTTTCTCTTTTTTCTGCGCCCAGCGAACGATCTGCGCATGCTGGCGTTTGATTTCGCCGACACGCTCTTCAAAAACCTGTACTCTGCTTGCCACATACATGTCGCAGGCAAGAAGCGCGGCCGTATCCAGGCGAGATTCGGCTTCCAGGTATTCATCGAGCAGCCCGTTCTGCAGGCAGGCAGGTAAAATCCGTTCCCGCAGCAGGGGTTTGAGCAGATACATGACGCCCATAGCCTGGACAGGAGTGAAAGTCTGCACGGCACGCAGCTTTACAAACATTACCAAGGCGCCGCGCAACAGTTTTTCCGAAGAAAGTTGTCCGCTCACGGCCTTGTACGTTTCTTCAAGGGCCAAGCGAATGGCATGCCCGCCGGGGTTGCGGAATTGATCCTCCCTGGTGCGCGCCAATCCGGTGGTATCCAGGGGATAGGTAGCAAAAACAGCCTCATTCCACTGGGCGAGGATCTGTTCCTGCTCTGTCCGGCACAGTTCGGCAAAGGCGTCGTTTCTGTTCATCTGCATCGCTATCTGGCTTGGGTGTCTGCGCAATACAATAGTATGTCGGACATACCTCCTCAACCACTTTGGCTTATGAACGGTTCCGAGTCAAGAGCCTTTCCTGAACAATGTCGCAAGCACAAGTTCACCAGAAAGAATACGCCGGGAGGGTCTTACAACAAGAATACGCCGGGAGGATCTTTCAACTCCTTGCCCGATACGATAGACTTCAGTTTGACCATCTCACATCCACATAGCATGGTTTCCCTTGACGTGAACATGCGGATGGATGCTCAGCTGCGCGCTCCTTGCCTCTCGGTGGGTTGGCAAGTCATTCACGCGCCATACTCCATATCCTTTGATATAGACGCGTTCGCCCAAAAGTTCGATACATGACGGACTTACCGCCGCTGTACCTCCCGGGCGTATCAGTTCCCCCAAGGCGCTACGGACGCCGGCCTCGGCGTAGTAGCCCGTTACACGCATTTCGTAGATCTTCTGTGGTTTGGCTGGCGTGACCGTCAGGAGCAAGGCGAGGGCGAGGAGTTCCATATAGATATCCATCCTTTGTGGTTTATGACCAGTTCGATTTATGGCCTGTTGCTTTCAAACAGCATCATGAGTATAGGGTATGGAATTACTTTAAGGTCAAGTAGATACCGGCAGACTATCAGCCATGCCCGGCAGAACAAGAGTATTGGCGATTGCCGCATCCACCATGGGGCGTATCGCCAACGCCCTTGAGGTGCCGGTTAAGACGCTCTTTGACGGGGAATATGAGCCGGACGGGAAAAACGGATAGCGCCATGAAAGTAACGGAATCGCTCGCACAGCCTATGCCGCCTGCAAAGACTCGCTGGATTTTGCCAGTTCTGCTGCTGCCGATGAATGTGCTTGTCTTCATCCCGGCGGTTGTCCTTTGGCTGGCGGGGCATCACTGGGAAGCAAATCACTCCGCGTTCCTGGCCATCGGCTGCGTATTACTGCTCTGCGGCATGAGCCTTGCCGCGTGGACAGTATGGCTGTTTCACTCCATAGGCCTTGGTACGGCAGCTCCTTGGGCGCCGCC
>JAIRVN010000125.1 GCA_031253875.1 Deltaproteobacteria bacterium
TTCTCCGCGTCTGCCGCATGCGCGGGCCAGTGCGGCATGGCGTTCGATGCGTCGCCGCAGGTCCTGCGGGCTGGGAGCGGTCGGCACGCATCCGGCCAACAAGGCTCTGTGCGCGTTGAAAATCGCAGGGTCGCGCAAGGCGCCTCTGGCATACATGACGCAGCTTGGCCCGCCGGCTGCCAGACAGCGCGCGCCGTCTTCGGCTTTCAGAAGATCGCCGCTGGCGATCAGGGGAATGGACAGCAGGGCGGCAAGTTCCGAAAAAAATTTCCAGTCCGCGCTGCCGGTAAAACCCTGTCGGGCGGAACGCGGATGCAGCGTCAGCCAGCCTGCTCCGGCATCGGCCAGGGCAGGGGCAAGCACACGCCATGCCGCATCTTCGTTTTCCCAGCCAAGGCGCAGTTTACAGCCGGCATGGCCGGGTTCGGCTAGGGCAAACATGGCCCCGGCCACTGCGAGAGCCTTGGGGATATCACGCAACAAAGCCGCGCCGCTGCCGCCGCGCGTCACTTTGGGCACTGCACAGCCCATGTTCAGATCAAAATACCTGAACCCCATGCCCAACAGGATTTCCATGGCCCGGGCCACGCTGTCCGGCTCAGATCCGAAAAGCTGCACCACCAGGGGCGCGTCCAGAGGATGCGTGCGCAACAGTTCGGTCGTGCCCGGATTTTTGTAAATCAGCCCTTTGGCGCTGATCATTTCCGTGCAACAGACAGCCGCGCCGTTTTCGCGGCAAAGCAGCCGGAAGGCCAAATCGGAATAGCCGGCCAGCGGCGCAAGCCAAGGCTCGTGCGGGCTGAAGGGCAACAGGACGGCTTTGCTCACGCCTTCTCTTCATGCCGCGGCAACAGGCAAAGGCCGCACGTCGAAGTATCCTCTTCTTTGCACGCGCTGCCACGCTTCCGGCAAAAATATTTCGTAAGCAGGTTAGCGGCAGAGTTCAGAGCCTCAGGCAAATCGCGGGCCATACAACCTTTGCTGCGGGCTACCATTCGCCGTAAGGCGCGCGCGCCAGATTCGCGTTGTAATAGCGAGGGTCGCCGGTCACTTCCTCACCGATCCAGGCGGGCTTTTCAAAGGGTTGATCCGCGCGTTCAAGTTCGATTTCCGCCACAACAAGCCCCTGATTGCGGCCATGGAACTCATCGATTTCCCAACAAAAACCCTTATGTTCAACGGTATAGCGAGTCTTTTCAATCAACGGCTCCAGAACGAGCGTAGCCAGCATCTGTCGCGCGTCCTCCAGAGGAATGCCGTATTCGAACTCGCGGTAGCCGGCTCCGGTCGTCGTACTCTTGACACTTAGCGTAGCGCTGTTCTCCGCGATGCGGACACGCACGGAACATGCCCCGTTCGCGGCGAGATAGCCCTGCACATAGGCCATGCCCGGCGCAAGACCCCGCCAGCCCTCACTGCGCAACAAAAATTTGCGTTCAATTTCCTCAGCCATGCACCGCTTCCTTAATTCGGCATACGCCGCAGATTGCCGATGATGTAGGATAGCCGCAACGCCCGCAGGGCGCAAGCGCCGTTCCGTCGGCCGCCTCCTGCCGGGCGAAGACCGGCCTGCCCCGTTCCAGAAAACCCTGATAGAAATCGAGCTTACGGCCAGGCATGTTCTCTTCAAGCTGTTGCCACAGGTGCTTGTATGTGGTGAAACTTGCGCCCTTGCCGTACGGACAGGGCGCGTAATGGTGTTCGATACCCATCAGAAAGGCGTAGTTGGCTGTTTCGAACTCGCTGAGCCGCCACAGGGGCTTGACCTTGCGCGCAAAGCCCTCCTCGCCTTCCAGCAACGGTCCCTGATCCGACAGATAGGCCTGGTCCCAACGCAAAGTATTGCTGGTCAGGCGCGCGATCTCGTCGTCCAGATTGTGTCCGGTGGCCAGTGCCGTATACTCGCCCTCCAGCGCCGTGCGATTGAACCAATATCGCTTGATTTTGCCGCAGGCCGAACACACGGGACGCCGCAAACGCGCCCGAACCAACGGAATGGCAAGCCCTTCCCGCGCCATATCCTGCACCAGCAGCGCAATGCCGTGGCGCGCACAAAACCGTTCCACAAGGCCTCGGGCCAGATCCGAAGAACCCGGAATGGCGAGATCAATAAACAAACCCGTTATCTGATAGTTTTGGCGCGTGAGTTCCAGAGCAAGGGCAAGCGAATCCTTGCCGCCGGAAAGCGCGACCAGCACGCGATCCTCGCGCGTGAGCAAGCCTTGCCCGCGAATGCCCCGCTCCACCTGGCGAGCGAAAAACTCCAGATAACAGGAAGCGCAAAAGCCCGCATGGTGGCTGGGAAGCGCCACGACAGCAAGCTCCTTGCATACTTTGCATTTCATTGTGAGCCTTACGATACGGCAAATGGCCTGTTCTTCCCGCTACACGGAAAGAACAGGCCTGTAAAGGGGGCAAGCCGCGGGATCGCCCATACGGCTTAATACGAATGTTCGTCCTTCAGATCTTCGCGCGTCACGGGCCCGGCGAAAGTCCGGTACATCCAGAACTGGTAGCAAATGACAATCGGCACGAAGACCAGCGCCACCCCGAGCATGATGGTCAGCGTCAGTTGACTGGAAGAACCGTTGAAGGCCGTAACCGTCCAGTCCTTGTTCATGTTCGAGATAATCATGCCCGGGAACATGCCCAGCACGCCGAAGAATGTCACGCCGATGATGAACGCCCCGCTGCTCACCCAGGCAAGCAGCAACTTGCCGGCTTGCAGGAAATGCCGCACGCCGAGCAGACCGGCCACTGCCAGCAGGGGCGCCACGGCAAGAAAGGGGTATTTCAGGTAATTGGCGTATAGCTGCGTATAGTAGGCGCTAAGCCCCAAAAAGGCCAAGGTCACGATCAGCACGACCGGCCACAGGCCGATGGCGGCGGCAACGGCCTTGGTGTGCAACGCTCCCTCGGACTTGAGGGAGAGCCACAACGCGCCGTGCAAGGCGAAGATCAACACGAAAAGCACGCCCCCGGCCAGTCCGTAGGGGCTGAGCAAACCGATCAGGCTGCCGTGGTACACGCCGTCCTGATCAATGGGTATGCCCATGAACAGGTTGGCGAAAGCCACGCCGAACAGCAACGCGGGTATAAAGTTGCCGAGGAACTGCACCATATCCCAGCATTGCGTCCAGCCGGGCAAGGTTTCCTTGTTGCGGAACTCGTAGGACACGGCCCGGAAGATGAGAGCGAAAAGCAAAATGAACAGCGGCGCATACAGAGCGCTGAACATCACGGCATATGCCTTGGGGAAGGCCGCGAAGGTCACGCCTCCCGCGGTGATGAGCCATACTTCGTTGCCGTCCCAGTAGGGACCTGCGGCATTGTAGATAACACGCTTCTCTTCTTCCGTTTTACCGAGAAAGGGCAGAAGCGTGCCAAGGCCGAAGTCGAAGCCGTCAAGCAGGAAGTACACGGCCCACAACAGGCCCCAGAGGCAGAACCAGGTAACTTGAAGCATCTGATAGGTTTCCATGGCTACCTCCCCGGACCCTGACAGGCGTATTTACGCAAAAGATATATATCAATCAATCCCAGCAGGCTGTAAACCACAATGAACGCCACAAGAGACACGGCGACATTGCTGGCGGGCACGGGCGAAACCGCATCCGCCGTGCGCATGAGTCCGTAGACTATCCAGGGCTGCCTGCCCACTTCCGCCACAGTCCAGCCCAAGGCCAGGCCCAGATACGGCAGGGGGATGGCCCAGACCAGGGCGCGCGCGATGCACGGATCAATCTCCTCCTTGTTCCGTTGCAGGAAGGCCACGGCCGCCAGCAGGATGAAGAGCGTCCCAAGGCCCACCATGAAACGGAAGGACCAGAACGTGGTGCTGATCGGCGGCCAGTCTTTTTCCGGGAAAGCTTTCAGCCCTTTCACCTCGGCGTTGACATCGCCATAGGCCATCCAGCTCATGACGCCGGGGATGCCCAGCCATTCCAGGCTGTTCA
>JAIRVN010000169.1 GCA_031253875.1 Deltaproteobacteria bacterium
TCGCCCCTGCCGGACAGCCCGGAATTTTACCAGTGCGCCTGCCCGGTGTGCGGCAAACCCGCCCGCCGCGAAACAGACACCATGGATACCTTTGTGGAATCCTCCTGGTATTTCGCCCGCTTTACCAATGTCCATAAACAGGATGCGGCCTTCGATCCGCAGACCCTCGGCCACTGGCTGCCCGTGGATCAGTATATCGGCGGTGTGGAACACGCCATCCTGCATCTGCTCTATGCCCGCTTTTTCACCAAGGCCCTGCGCGACTGCGGCTTTTTCCCCAAGGATTTGCATGAACCCTTCGCCAAACTGCTCACGCAGGGCATGGTGCTCAAGGATGGGGCGAAGATGTCCAAATCCAAGGGCAACGTGGTGGATCCTTCGGAAATGATCGCCCGCTACGGTGCGGATACCGTGCGCCTTTTTTGTCTTTTCGCCGCGCCGCCGGAACGCGACTTCGACTGGTCCGATGCGGGCATTGAAGGTTCTTCGCGCTTCCTGCACCGGGTGTGGCGTCTTTTTATCGAGGAACGCGGGAACCTCAGCGCCTGCAAGGCCTGTTCTTCCACGGTCGCGGATGCGGAAGATTCCGGCCTGGCCCGCGAAATTCGGCGCAAGGAACACGCCACGGTTAAAAAGGCCACGGAGGATATCGGCGAGCGCTTCCAGTTCAATACCGCCATCGCGGCGATTATGGAATTTGTCAACGCGCTGTATGTGGCCCGGGCCGAACTGAACCAGAGCGAGCAAGGCCGCCGGGTGTTTTCTTCCGCCATGGCCACCGTGCTTACCCTGCTGTCTCCGGCCGCTCCGCATGTGTGCGAAGAACTGTGGGAAGAGCTGGGTCACCGGATCCTGCTCGCCGACGAAGCCTGGCCCGTATGGCAGGAGGACGCCCTGGCGCGTGCCGTGCTGACCATTGTCATCCAGGTGAACGGCAAGCTGCGCGGCAAAATTGCGATCGCTGCCAACGCCGGGCGGGAAGAGGTGGAAAAAGCCGCCTTGGCCGAAGCCGGTATCGCGCGTCAGCTTGAAAAGCTTACCGTGCGCAAGGTGTTGCACGTGCCCGGCAAGTTGGTGAATATCGTGGCGAATTAGCTGTACAATGTGCCAAGGCTGGAAGCCATAAAGGCCGAGATTGCGCGGAAACGCTACGGTTGTTCGTTCGTGGCGCTTTGAGACAGATAGCTGCGCAATTGTTCAAAAACATCATCGAAATTCAATGGCTTGCCGAGATGACCGTTCATCCCGGTCGCCAAGCACTTCTCGACGTCATCTCGGAACACATTTGCGGTCATGGCGATAATCGGGATAGTTTTCGCTTTCGGCATGTCAAGCGCTCTGATGCTTTGCGTTGCCTCATAGCCATCCATTTCAGGCATCTGCACATCCATAAAAATGATATCGTATTTTTCCGGCGTTTCCCTGAACATGCGGACGGCATCTGCGCCGTTTTCCGCGCAATCAATCTCCAGAAGCGTCGGCTCAAGCATCGCCAGGACAATTTCGCGGTTGATATCCACATCCTCCACCAGCAGTATGCGGCGGCCGGGGAAGAGAGGCGCGAGGCCCGGCGGCGCATCCTCCTTCTGTGCATGCGCGATGCCGAGGCAGTCGTTGATGCTGTCCAGGATGGCGGAGGGGAACAGGGGTTTGGACAGGAACCTGTCAACACCCGCCTTTTTGGCCTCATCCTCGACCGCTCTCCATGGAGCGGCCGAAACCATGATCACGAAGACATTGCCGGGGTCGGGCTTTTTCTTCTTCAATACGCGTGTCAGGCCTATGCCATCGATACCCGACAGTTTCCAGTCCACAAAATAGATGTCGTAGCTTCCCAGGCGCTCGACAAGCGCAAGCGCATCCTCTCCGCTTGCGGCCGTGTCGCATGAAACGCCAAACTCTTGCACGATATTCGCGATACGAGCGCGCGTATCCTGGTCATCATCCACCACAAGAATACGGAGATTGCCCCAATGCACGCCGTGGGGGGCGAGTCGGCGCTCTTGCTCCTTGCCTCGTTGGACCTGAATCGTAAAGACAAAGATAGCGCCCTGGCCAAGTTCGGACTCGATCCATATCTTGCCGCCCATCATTTCCACGATGTTTTTGGAAATCGTGAGGCCGAGCCCCGTGCCCCCGAATTTGCGCGTCGTGCTGCTCTCGGCCTGCTGGAAGGATTGGAACAGACGGGCCTGCTGCTCGGAGCTTATGCCGATTCCCGTGTCGGTCACGGAGATCTTGATGGTGCATACGCCGTCTTTTTCTCCCAACAAGGTGGCGGCGATCCGGATCTCGCCCCCGTCGGGCGTGAATTTTACCGCGTTGCCCGTGAGGTTTGTAATGACCTGCGCCAGTCGCTGTTCATCCCCAATCAGATGCTCCGGAATTGTTCTGTCGAGATCTACCGTGAACTTCTGCCTCTTTTCGTTCACGCGGAAGGTGACGACGTTCACAACCCGCTGAAGCATCCTCTCGAAATGAAACTCGGAGGGCGAAAGCTCAAACTTATTGGCCTCAATTTTGGACATGTCCAGAATATCGTTGATTACGCCAAGCAGATGGTTCGACGCGTCCTCGATTCTCGTAAAGCAATACTGCATCCGTTCCATATCTGCAGCGGACTTTCCGATGTTTGTCATGCCGACGATGGCGTTCATAGGCGTGCGGATTTCGTGGCTCATATTAGCCAGAAAAGCGGATTTGGCCTGGCTTGCGGATTGCGAGGCTTTCAACGCGGCTTCCAAATCCCGCTGGAGCTTGATCATGTGCGTCATGTCGTCCGTACTGCCGACAACGCCGATAATATTGCCCTTGCCGTCGCGCATCGGCATTGTGCTGGAATGGAACACGCCGCCGTCGATTTCGCCGATCCAATCCTGCGCTCCCTCGCGGAAGGTCTTCTCCACATGGTCGATCACATCAAGGTGCCTGTTCTTGAGTCGGGCGGTTTCCAGCTTTTTCCCTTCCAGAAACGAGTGCGTAAGGCCGATTTTTTTCAGATACTGTCCGTTGAAAGTCGTAATGGTGCCGCTGGCGTCAACGCTCCAGATGACGCCTTTGTAGTTGCTGATGATAGCTTCCAGTTTGGTCAGGGTATGTCTCGTGTGTTGCGCGATTTCACCGCGCTGGATAGCGCCGACGGCGAGCAGGCCCCACGATTCCAGCGTCTGCTTGAGGGCTGCGGGAAAGGTGCGTCGCGTGCGGCAATCGTCGCAGCTGACAAAACCCCAGAATTCACCTCGCAAGAAGAGGGGAACAACCAGGAGAGACTGAATCAGGTGCGCCGAAAAGAGAGCACTGTCCACACCCGGGAGAGAGTCTACCGGCCCGTTCAATACCTCCCCGCGAGACAGGAATGTTTCCCAGTCTGGCAGCATATCTTCGTACGAGAGTTCCAACAGCGCATCATCTATTTTGACATCTGCGTCCGTCCATTTGCAAAGCTGTCTGCAATAGAGCTTTCCGTCGTCCTTCCGGCTGTTCTTCCATAAATACACACGGTCAACTTCCACGAAGCGGCAAATCATCTCCATGCTGCGACTCAACGCATCCAGATAATTCTCGACGTCCGCCTCCAGCAGAAGCACTGCGGCATGATTGACCACACGCGTAAGCGCAAGTTGTTGGTCAAGCGCGGCGGTGCGCTTCTGAACCAGATCCGCAAGCTCGCTTCGCGCAAGACGTTTTCGCTGAAAAATCACAAAGAGGAGAAGCACGCACACGAGCAGAGCGGAGACGCCGATCTGCCAGGGCCACTGCTCTGCGGCGCTTGTCGCTTCGCCTGTGAAATCAATTGCCAGCGCGCCGCAGTCGCACGGTGCGCCAAACAGCAGAAAGACGGATACCACGCATAGAATGGGCGCGTATATGCCCCGATTGCTGATCCACATACATCTAGCCGTTTATCGTGCGTTGTCTTCCAAAATTCTGTG
>JAIRVN010000176.1 GCA_031253875.1 Deltaproteobacteria bacterium
TTTTACCGCGACGGCCGGGGTGTGCCGCACAACGCCACGCGGGCCACGCTGTTGCTTTACGGCGCCGCCATGGACGGCAGGCAGGACGCCATGCAGGCCCTGGAACAGATGGCCCCGAAGCATGCGCCTTTTTCCTTGTTCGGACAGCGCCTGGACAACACGGAGCGTACGGCCATGCGCAAGGCGCTTTTGGCGGCTAAGGCCTCTCTCGTGCGGGAGGAAGATACATACGCCTGCGATATTTACCGGGTAGCGGAAACCGTGCCGGGCGCCTCGGAACTTGCCGCCTGCTACGGCCCGCAAAACGCCGAAAAAGCCGCGCCGCTGGGTTTTATCAAAATAGACTACCCGGCGCCGGATGCGGCGCATGCGCAAAAAGTCCGCGACATGGTCGAAAAGCGTTTCGGTCGTCCGACTGCCTCGGAAAGCGCGAACAGCCATCTGTGGAACCTGGGAACGGTGATCGTTGCTACGCAATATGCGCCGGAATTGAAACAGATGGCCTTGATGTATATGGTGCCCAGAGTATATTACCTGACCAGGCAAAGCCGCGCCGAAGCACAGTAGGAGTGGCTTTCTTCACGAAGGAGCGGACAGTGAAAAGCATTGCGGAAATCAACGAGCGCATAAAAAAAGGCAAAGCCGTGATCCTGAATGCCGCGGAAATGGTGGAAACCGTTCGTCGTCTGGGCAAGGAAAAGGCTGCTCAAGAGGTGGATGTGGTGACCACAGGCACCTTTTCGCCCATGTGCTCTTCGGGTCTGCTTTTCAATATCGGCCAGCCGGAGCCGCCACTGATCAAGACAGCCAAGGTCTGGTTGAACAAGGTGCCCTGCTGTGCGGGTCTTGCGGCGGTGGACGGTTTTTTGGGCGCGACCGAACCGGAAGAGGATTGTCCGTTGAACAAGGTGCATCCCGGCCAATTCAAGTACGGCGGCGGCCATGTGATCGAGGAACTCGCGCGGGGCAAAAGCGTGTATCTCTACGCCGAAGCCTATGGCACGGACTGTTACCCCAGACGTTCGCTGGAGCGCCAGATCACGCTTGCGGAGCTGCCGCACGCCGAACTGTTCAATCCGCGCAACTGCTACCAGAACTATAACGCGGCCGTGAACCTCACCAGCCGCACTGTCTATACCTATATGGGACCCTTACGGCCGAAGTGCCGTAACCTCAACTACGCCACGGCCGGACGGCTTTCTCCGCTGTTTAACGACCCCTTTTTCAGGACCATCGGCCTTGGGACGCGGATTTTCCTGGGAGGCGGCATCGGCTATGTGATAGGCGCGGGCACCCAGCACAACCCCAGGCCCAAACGCAACGAACGCGGCCTGCCGCTTACGGCTGCGGGTACGCTTATGCTCAAGGGCGATCTTAAACGGATGAATCCGCGGTATATACGCGGCCTGTCGCTTATCGGCTACGGCTGTTCACTGGCGGTGGGCGTGGGCATTCCCATTCCCGTCCTGGATGCGGACATGGCTTGGTTCACCGGGGTGGATGACTGCGACATTCTCATGCCGGTCAAGGATTACGGACACGATTACCCGAATGGCGTCAACCGCATCCTGCAGCACGTCAGCTTCGAGGAACTCAAAAGCGGCGAGGCCAGGCTCCTGGATGCGCGTGTGGAAACAGTGCCTCTGACCAGCCTGAGCCTGTCCCTGGAAATTGCCGATACCTTGAAAAAATGGATAGAGGAAGGCACGTTCCTGCTCACGGAGCCGGTGGAGGCCATTGCATCGGCCTAAGTGATTTCACTGCAAAAATGCCATGCTGACCATAACCGTACTGGTTGAGAACGAAACGAGCTCCGAAAATCTGGCCTGTGAGCATGGGCTTTCGCTGACCACTCTTTGGCATTCATATCCCTACAGCTTCCCGCACCATCTGGCGGAAACGCCCGAAAAAATACCTGTTTTCGTACGGACCAGGTTCGGCTGCCGGATAGTACTGCACGGCCATGACGGGTCTGGTTGTATGTTCAAAGCCTTCCAGCGCGCCATCGTTCAGGTTGACGTGGCTGGCCTCAAGTCCGGAAGCTGTGGAAATGTCCACTGAAAAGCCGTGACGTTGCAAAGAAATTTCCACATGCCCGGTAGCAAGATCCTTGACCGGATGGTTCGAGCCGTGGTGGCCGAATTTGAGCTTTTCGACGCTGCCGCCGAATGCCTTGCCGAGTATCTGGGATCCGAGGCAGACGCCTGCTGTGGGATAGCGCGCCGTGAGCGTTGCGGCGCATGCCGCAAGTTCGGTCAGCGCCGCCGGGTCGCCGGGGCCGCTGGAGAAAAATACGGCCTGACCGTCTGTGGCCTCGACCTGCGCAGGCGTAAACGAGGGCGGAACCACAAGCATATCGAAGCCCTGTTTCGCCAGCAGACGCAGCATCCCCCATGTGGCGCCAAGGTCATACACCACAAGGCGCGGCCCTTTGCCGGGCCAGGCGTAGCTGCCGTCCTTTTCCAGCGTGACAGGCACGGGTTTGCCTTCCCAGCGGTACGACCCGGCGGGCGCAACTCTGCTCGCGAGATTTTGCCCCGTCATGGCTGGCAGGACTTGAGCGCGCGCACGCAGGCTTTCCACATCGCGCCCGCTCGTGGAAATCACCCCGCGCATCGCGCCATGAGTGCGTATATGGAGCGTCAGCGCCCGCGTATCCAGATCGGTAATGGCCGGAACGCCGTTGCGGATGAGAAAATCCGGCAGGCTTTCCCGCGCGCGCCAGTTTGAAGGCTCCTTGCAGCATTCTTTGACCAGCAACGCGGACAGGTGCAGTCCGGAAGACTCCATATCTTCTTCGTTGACGCCGCAATTGCCGATCAGCGGGTAGCTCATGCACACCATCTGCCCGGCATAGGAAGGATCGGTCAATAGCTCCTGATAGCCGACCATGCCGGTGTTGAAGATAACTTCGCCCTCGGCTTCGCACGGCCCGGTTACACTATGGCCTTCCAGGCTGAAACCGTCTTCCAGTACAAGCAGCGCTTTCATGGTGATCCTTTCAGAACTTTGTATATGAGCATTACCGTCTTGAATAATATTCCTGCAAACTTTCGACCCAGACGCCCGCACGCGCGGAGCGGATGGCTCTGGCGCTGGCTTTGGCCGCAGCCAATGTGGTGCAGTACGGGATGCCGCAGGTCAGAGCGCCGCGCCGTATTTCCTTGGAGTCGTGCGCGGTAAGTTTGCCGGAGGCTGTATTGACCACCAGGGCGATTTCCTTGTTTTTGATCAGATCCACAATATTCGGGCGGCCTTCATACACCTTGAAGACAGTCTCGACTTCCAGTCCCTCGGCCTTCAGAAGTTTGGCAGTTCCGGCGGTGGCGAGCAGGAAAAAGCCAAGCTCGGCGAATTTGCGCGCCACATCCGGCAATTCGGGCTTGTCCCGATCATTGACCGACAAGAAGACCTTGCCGCCAAGGGGCAGGCGCTGTCCGGCCGCGAGTTGGCTTTTGAGAAAGGCTTCTTCGAAGTTTTTGCCCATCCCCATGACTTCGCCGGTCGAACGCATTTCCGGTCCGAGGATGACGTCAACGCCGGGGAAACGGTTGAAAGGGAAGACGGCTTCCTTCACGCAGACGAAGCCGCCGCGTTTCATGCTCCAGGGGTCGAGTTCCGAGAGTTTTTTGCCCAGCATCACCTGGGTGGCAAGATAGGGCAGGGGCACGCCCGTGGCTTTGGCCACGAAGGGAGCGGTGCGCGAGGCGCGCGGGTTGACTTCCAGAATATACACGTCTCCGCCTTTAATGGCGAACTGGATGTTCATGAGTCCCACCACGCGCAGTTCGCGGGCCAGGGCTTCGGCCTGCACGGCTATTTCCGCCACGTGGTCGTAGGAAAGCGAATGGGGAGGAAGGGTACAGGCCGAATCGCCGGAATGGATGCCCGCTTCTTCGATATGTTCCATGATGCCGGCGATATAGACTTCCTCACCGTCGGAAAGGGCGTCCACATCCACTTCAACGGCATGCTCAAGGAACTTGTCAATGAGAATGGGGTGCTCAAGTCTGGTTTTGCCTACTGTGGCGCGGAAATATTCCCCCAATTCGTCGGCGTCGTAGACTACGGCCATGGCTCTGCCGCCCAAGACATAGCTGGGGCGGACAACAACGGGGTAGCCGATGCTCTGGGCTGCCGCAGCGGCTTCGGCCAGATTCATGGCTGTGCCGTTGGGGGGTTGGCGCAGTTTGAGTTTTTTGAGCAAGGCCTGGAAGCGTTCTCGGTCTTCAGCACGGTCAATGGCGTCGGGAGAAGTGCCGATAATGGGCACACCGGCGCGCATAAGCGCCGTAGCCAAGTTCAGTGGGGTCTGCCCGCCGAATTGCACGATGACGCCGAAAGGCTTTTCCTTTTCCACAATATGTATGACGTCTTCAAAGGTCAGCGGCTCGAAATACAGGCGATCCGAGGTATCGTAGTCAGTGGACACGGTTTCGGGGTTAGAGTTGATCATGATGGCCTGCACGCCGGCGTCCTTCAAGGCGAAGGACGCATGGCAGCAGCAGTAATCGAACTCGATGCCCTGGCCGATGCGGTTTGGCCCGCCGCCGAGGATGATGACCTTCTTGACGTCGGAGGTTGGCGCCTCCCGGCCTGTTTCATAGGTGGAATAAAAGTACGGGGTGTGCGCTTTGAACTCTCCGGCGCAAGTATCCACCAGACAATAGGCGGGGGTGATGCCGAGCAGCGTGCGCAGACGTTTGATGTCGCTTTCCGGACGTTTCCACATGTCCCCGAGCTGGCGGTCGGAAAAACCGTACTGCTTGGCCCGCAGCAACACTTCGCGCAGTTCCGGATTGGAGGGGGTCATGTCATTGGCCACGCCGAAATCGAGAATGGCCTTTTCCATATCCACGATCTCTTTAAATTGCCTGATGAACCAGGGATCCATCATGGTCGCTTCGCAGATTTCCGCTTCGGTGAAGCCGCTGAGCAAGGCGTGGCGTATGGTGAAGATGCGGCGGGAGTTCGGCATGCGCAGACTGCGCAGGATTTCCTCGCGTTCCGCCAGAGGCTCGCGGTACGAGGTACCGAAGCCTGCGGAGCCGATTTCCATGGAACGCAAGCCTTTCTGAAGAGCTTCTTTGAAGGTGCGGCCGATGGACATGGCTTCGCCCACGCTCCTCATGGCGGTGGTCAGTTCGTCTTTCGCGCCGGGGAATTTCTCAAAGGTGAAACGGGGAATTTTCAGCACCACGTAGTCAATGGCGGGTTCAAAGGCGGCAGAAGTTTCGCGGGTGATATCGTTGCGCAGTTCGTCCAGTGTATAACCGATGGCGAGCTT
>JAIRVN010000204.1 GCA_031253875.1 Deltaproteobacteria bacterium
GCCGTATTGATGCCGATGAGTTCGCCGAGGATATTGAGCAGCGGGCCTCCGCTGTTGCCGGGATTGATGGCCGCGTCCGTCTGGATCAGATCGGTGAACAGGCCGCGTTCGCCGCGGATAGTGCGCCCGAGGGCGGAAACCACGCCGGTGGTGACGGTATGGGTGAAGCCGAAAGGATTGCCGATGGCGAGCACGCTTTCTCCGGGCATGATGTCGTCGGAGTCGCCCATACGCACGGAGGGCAGTTGGGAAGCTCCTTTCAGGAGCAGCAGGGCGATGTCGAAATCCGGTTCCGCGCCGGCCAGTTCCGCGTCGAATTCGCGTCCATCCTGCAGGCGCACCTTGATGTCGCCTCCGCCCAGGCTAACGTGGGAGTTGGTCAGCACCAGGCCTTTGGCCCCGTCCACGATGACGCCGGAGCCGAGACTGACCCTTCCCTGCTGTTCACGCGGCCCGCCGGGAAAGAGTTCGGGAAAAAAGAGATCAAAGGCCGAAGCGCTGCGGCGCTGGAGGGTCCGGGTACTGGTGATATTGACGACAGCGGGGGCTGTTTGCTGCACGGCCCGCACCACCGGAGTAAATCTGGGACTCGTGTCCTCAAGAGCCCCGGCGGGCAGGGCAAGGCATGACAGTGCCGTACACAGTACAAAAAGCAGACAGTAATGCACGCGCCCTTCCAAGGTATTTAGTGTTCTTGCGCCGTAGGGGCCGGGCATTCTTTCTTTTCATAGATAGAATCTTGCCTGATCTTCTGGGCGATAAAATAGCTAATCACACAGGCCAGCATCAAAGGCAGGACTATCTGATAGCTGAGCGTCAGTTCATAGATCATAAGGATGGACATCAACGGCGCATACGTCATGGAAGATAGGAAAGCGCCCATGCCGACAAGCACATAACTGAGAAAGACGGGATCCTGGGCGAACACGTTATGGGAAAACGCATGGCTATAGAGCGCGCCTATGGTGGCGCCCACAAAAAGCGTTGGCGTGAACACCCCGCCGACCGCGCCGGAACCATAGCTGAGGGATGTCGCAATGATTTTGAAAACCAGGATGCTGAGCAGGGCTTCCCAAGGCCAGTTGGTGTGTAAAATGGAGTTCACCACACCGTATCCGTTCCCCCAGACATCCGGAATCCAAATAGAGATGAGGCCAACGCCCAGTCCACCGAGCGTCATGGTCAAAACCCGGCTATGCCCCAGGCGTCTGAAGGAGTTGCGGGAAACGTCAAGTACCCATCTGAACGCGGGAGCGATGAAACCGCAGAGAATGCCAAGGCCGATATAGGTGAAGATGCGCCAGTCCGCAGCCAAAGAAAATTCCGGTATCTGATACACGGGGCTGATGCCGAAGTGATGGCGGGATACAGCCACTGCGGTCGCCGCAGCTACGATCATCGGGGTCAGCATCTGCGTCGAGAATTTTCTTAAGGCGATCTCTGCAATAAACACAAGCCCGGCGATAGGGGCGTTGTACGCTACGGCAAGACCCGCCGTGGCCCCGCACGCGATCAGTATCCGCAAATTTTCCGGGGAGAATCGAAAAATCCGCCCCAGTGCGGATCCCGCCATGGCCGCAAGCTGGACCATAGGGCCTTCACGGCCTATCGAAGCGCCGCTGCTTATGGAGCACAGAGAGGCTACGCTTTGCAGGAGCGTCTTGCGAACGCTGAGCCTGCCATCGCCAATAGCAATGGCTTCGAGATAGTCATCAGGGCTGCAACGCGACGCCCTTTTCAGCGCGTAGTCCAGAATTATTCCGGCAACAGCGCCTCCTGCTGCTGGTAAAAGTAAACGCCCCCACCAAGGCAAAGCTCTCGCAAGATCAATAATTCCAATTGATTGATGAAAAAAAATATATCTGATGCCACTAAAACTTTCTTTAAAAAACAAGACAAGCAGAGCGCCTAAATAGCCGATAAGTCCAGCAGTGGCACACAAGAAGAATATTGAATTATCTTTGGATAAACGCCCTGTTATGGAAAGGATACATTTCTGCAGAAAATATCCCATGGCGATAACTCCCAGTGAACTCAATTATACGCAAGAACAAAAAAGCACCACAACGGGAAATTGGCCGCGCACCCACGTCCTTGCCTCGACCTTGCGATGCTGATATCCTTTTTTACCACACACTTCAAGGAGAGATCATGTCTCATGTACTGCAGGAGCTGTATGCGTTGATCGAGCCGGTGGATCTGTTGCTGCGCGCTCATGCCAACGCGCATCTGAACAGCCTTGCCAAGCCGCCCGGGAGTTTGGGACGTCTTGAAGCTCTTGCCGTCCGTCTTTTCTGCATCGGGGGAGGATCCATCCCGCTGCGCGTTGATCCGGCCGTCGTCTTCACGGTGGCGGGAGATCACGGCGTGGTCGCCGAAGGGGTGAACCTGTATCCGCAATCCGTCACCAGGCAGATGGTGCGCAATTTTTTGCATGGCGGCGCGGCTATCAGTATTCTCAGCCAGGTTGCCTCGGCGGAATTGTTTGTGGTGGACGCCGGTTGCGCCGGCGGCCCCTTTGACGGGCATCCGCAGTTGATCAGCGTGCGCATTGGAAACGGTACGGCCAATATCGCCGCCGGGCCCGCCATGAGCCTGGAAGATTGCGAGCGGGCCGTGCTGGCCGGGGCGGATATTGCGGCCAAAGCGGCCGGAATGGGCTGCCATTGCATCGGCATTGGCGAGATGGGCATTGCCAATTCGACGGTGGCCGCTGCTTTGTGCTGCGCGTACCTCGAACTGGCCCCCGAACATATGGTGGGTCCGGGCGCGGGCGTGCCGCCCGCAGGGTTGGGACATAAAATCCGGGTAGTGCGCCGATCGCTCGAGAGCAACGCAAACGCCGTCGCCTCCCGTGATCCGCTGGCTGTTCTTGCGGCCCTCGGCGGTTTTGAGATTGCCGTCATGACGGGCATCATGCTGGGAGCAGCCCGGCACAAACTCCCCTTCGTGGTGGACGGATTCATTGCCACCGCGGCCATGGTGGCGGCGCAACACCTGTGTCCCATTGTCAGCGGCTACTGTATTCTCGCCCATACATCCGCGGAACCCGGCCACGTCGCCATGGTGCAACGGCTGCACACCCAGACGCCGCTTCTCGACCTCCGCATGCGCCTCGGCGAGGGGACGGGCAGCGCGCTGGCTATTGTGCTGTTGCGGGCCGCCGCCGCCATCTACAACGACATGGCCACCCTGGAAGCAACCGTCAACGGACAGCAGGCATGAACGAACGGGCGCTGTTGCGGCTTACGGACGTTTCGCGCACCTTCCGGATGCGCCGCGGACTTTTCGCGCCGCCTGCCCCCCTGCACGCCGTAAACGGCGTTTCCCTTGATCTATACAGGGGCCAGAGCCTCGGCCTGGTTGGAGAATCCGGTTGCGGCAAATCCACGCTGGCCCGCATCCTTGTGGGATTGCTCGCTCCCAGCTCCGGCAGCATGGAATTCGACGGCCTGCCCGTGCAGGATCGTACGGCACTGTATGGCCGCGTGCAAATGGTGTTCCAGGATCCTTTTTCCTCCCTCAATCCGCGTATGCGCGTGGGCACTTCCGTCGGTGAGCCTCTGGCGATCAGAGGCATGGCGGGAGCGCAGCTCCGGGAGCGCGTGGCGGAAAGTTTTCGCCTTGTCGGGCTGGCCGCGGAACAGATGCGGCTTTTTCCGCACGAGTTTTCCGGCGGACAACGCCAGCGCATCGCCGTGGCGCGGGCGCTTATCACCCGGCCGGACGTGCTGGTATGCGACGAGCCTGTTTCCGCTCTGGACGCTTCGGTTCAGGCGCAGGTGCTCAACCTCCTGCGCGAGGTGCAGGAGAACTTCGGTCCGAGCCTGCTGTTCATTTCCCACGCGCTCGCCGTGGTTGCCTTCATGTGCACGCGCATCGCCGTCATGTATCAGGGAAGAATCGTGGAACTGGCGACACGCGACGAACTCTTTCAACAGGCCGCCCATCCCTACAGTCAGGCGCTTATCGAGGCCATGCCGTCTCACAGCCGGACGCGCGGCCTGCCCCCGGTGCTGCCGGGCGAACCGCCAAATCCGCTGCATCCGCCTGCCGGCTGCGCGTTTCACCCCCGCTGCGCAAAGGCCATGCCCGTGTGCCGCGAAAACGCTCCGGAACTTACGGAACTGGACGGCGGCAGACTGGCGCGCTGTCACTTGTATTAGATCGATTGTACGCGTATTGAGGGAAATCGCAGCAGGGCGATGAACGTATTTGTAACTTTTTGCATGGAGCTTACATGGCAAACGTAGAAGAGTCCACAATAGAACTTTTGAAAACCAGAGCTGCCGCTGTCGGCATGAAAGTGGCCGAAGTGAAGAACCTCGAAGAGGCTATAACTTACGCTGTGGACGTATGCGACAAAAAAGAGCCGGCTCAGCATTACCTCAAAATGAAGGACGGCAAGGTGTCAGGCCTTGACGCCACAGAGATCGTTCGTGCCGAGAAAAAGACCCTGGCGGCGCCCGCTTTGGATGATGCAAGCTTTGAAAGCCTGTCCAAACAGTGC
>JAIRVN010000222.1 GCA_031253875.1 Deltaproteobacteria bacterium
AGGTGCTTATTGTTGACGACATCAATACGAATTTGAAAGTGGCGGAAGGCTTGCTGTCGCCTTATAGCATGCAGCTTACATGTTGCAAAAGTGGCGTTGAAGCAATAGAGTTAGTAAAATTAAACTACTACGATTTAGTGCTCATGGATCACATGATGCCCGGCATGGACGGCATTGAAGCCACGTCGAACATCAGAATGTTGGACGGTGAAAAGCCGTACTACACAAGCCTGCCGATTATAGCGCTGACGGCTAACGCTGTTGTCGGCACACGGGAAATGTTTTTGAAGAACGGCTTCAACGATTTTTTGTCAAAACCGATCGATACGGCCGAACTGAATGCCGTTTTGGAAAAATGGATTCCACAGGAAAAGCAGCAAAAGTTGACCAGAGAACGCGCCAAAACCGCCGCGCTTAAGGCGCAGGATGACAGCGCCCCCATGCAGATTGCCGGGCTGGATGTCAATGCGGGCATTGCCATGACAGGCGGAACGCGCAAGCATTATGTGCAGGCGCTTGCCGTATTTCATCAGGATGGGTTTGAGAAGATGGAAGAAATCCGGACATGCCTGGAAACGGAGGATCTGCCTCTGTATGTGACCTATGTCCATGCGATCAAGAGCGCTGCCGCAAGCATCGGGGCCGGCGATCTGTCCAACGTCGCACAACGCCTGGAGGCAGCGGGAAGGCAGGCGGATCTGGCCTTTATCAAAATACACACCCCGTCCTTTCTCCTGGCGTTGGAGACGCTTTCACACACGATACGCGAGGCGCTGTCGGCGGACAGGGGAGAAGAACGGCAGGACGCCGGCAACCCGGAAATTCTGACAAGCGAACTTGTCAAACTCAAGACGGCGCTTGACGCGTTTGATTCCGCCGCTATTGACGAAGCTGTCAACAGCTTGCAGGACTTTACGCAGGCGGCTGATATCGGTAATGCTGTTGAACTTATCCTCCATAACACGCTCATCGGCGAATATGGCGAGGCAATAGTATTGATAAACGCTTTATTGCCGGATGTTGAATAGTGGAACGTATCGACGCAAGCATGCTGTTTCAGGAGAAGCCATGACTCACACTGCCTCGCAACATGTTCCTCCGGATGACGCAAGGGCGATGCCCCAAGTGACGTTTTCGACCTTCATCCTGTCCCTGGCGTCAACGGCCCTGGTGCAGCTCGGCGAAGTGCCCAATCCGGAAACCGGGCAGATTGAACAGAATCTTGCTTTGGGCAAGCATACCATCGACGTGCTCGACATGCTGCGTTCCAAGACCCAGGCCTGCCTGGACAATGAGGAAAAACGCCTGCTCGACGGCATTCTCTATGAACTGCGCATGAAATATGTTTTGAAAACTCCTTCCACGACAGGCGGACACCATGCATAAAGAACTGCGTGCGGGCCTGATCGGCGTGACCGGCTATACGGGCATGGAACTTGTGCGTCTTTTGGCCGCGCATCCCAGATTCCGGCTGAGTTTTGCAGCGTCACGGACCGAAGCGGGCAAGCGCCTTGGCGAACATTATCCTTTCCTGGAAAAGTTGCCCGGCGCGAATCTCGTCATTGGACAGCCGGACGCCAGACAGGCCGCCGCGCGGTGCGACCTCGTCTTTCTGGCCGTGCCGCACGGCGCCGCCATGAACATGGCGG
The DNA here is from genome assembly GCA_031253875.1 of Deltaproteobacteria bacterium. GTDB lineage: Bacteria > Desulfobacterota > Desulfovibrionia > Desulfovibrionales > Desulfovibrionaceae > WRKB01. The sequence continues at coordinate 1,650 of JAIRVN010000222.1, forward strand.
CGGAATTGCGCGCGGAAGACCTGGCCGTGGTGGATCTGTCCGCGGACTTCCGCATCCGGGATGTGGCTGTCTTTGAGCAATGGTACGCGACAACGCACAGTCAGCGGGCGCTGCTGCACGAAGCGGTGTACGGCCTGCCGGAACTGTACGGCGAAGCCGTTGCCAACGCCAAACTGGTGGCCAACCCCGGCTGTTATCCCACGGCGAGTATTTTGGGCTTGTACGCGGCGCTCAAACACGGCTTCATCAGCAGCGAGGATCTGATCATCGACGCCAAATCCGGAACTTCCGGCGCGGGACGCAAGGCCTCGGTGTCCACGCTGTTCTGCGAAGTGCATGACAGCTTCCGGGCCTATAATCTCGGCAAGCACCGCCATACGCCTGAAATAGAACAGGAACTCTCGGCTGTGGCGGGCGTGCCGGTGCGACTGTCTTTCAATCCGCATCTTTTGCCGATTGATCGCGGCATCCATGCCACCATCTATGCCAAGCTCAATGGGGAACATACGCTGGATGAAATCCATGCGGCCCATGTGGATTGCTGGAAAGAGGCCCCCTGGGTGCGGGTGCTGTCCATGGGCTGCCTGCCGGAGACGCGCAACGTGCGCGGATCCATGTTCTGCGATATTGGACTGGCGGTCGATCCGCGCACCGAACGGTTGATCATATGTTCCGTCATTGACAACCTGTGCCGGGGCGCTTCCGGCCAGGCGCTGGCCAATGCCAACCTGATGTGCGGCCTGCCTGTGGACTGCGGGCTTGCCCAGGCTCCGCTGATGCCGTAGATGGAGAGATAATGGCGCGGATACTCTACGGCATCCACGGCACGGGCCATGGCCACGCCATGCGCGGTTTGACTGTCGCCCGCAAGCTGACGGAACATGAATTCCTGTTCGTGACCAACGGGGACGCGCCGTCCGTCCTGGAAAAGGAATTTCCGGTGGCCCGGCTGGACAACCTGGGCACGGTCTGCCGCAACTACAAGGTAGATATGCCCGCCACTGTGGCCCAAGCCGTGCCTGTTCTGCTGCGGCGCAAACACATCACGGAAAAACTGCTGCGGATCATGGACGATTTCAAGCCGGATCGCTGCATGACCGATTTGGAATATTTCGTGCCGCGCGCGGCGAAACAGAGCGGCCTCGCCTGCCTGACGCTGGACCACCAGCACGTGATCACCTGCTGCCGGCACAAGCTGCCGCCGGATATGTGGTTTGATTACTTTGTACAGGGCCTGACGCCGAAATACCTCTTTCCTCCCACCGAGGAAAACCTGATCATTTCCTTTTATGCTCCTCCGCTGCGGCCGGAATACAAGGCCAGGATTGTCCCGCCCATTTTGCGCAGGAGCGTTCTGGATCTGAAGCCCTGTGACAGCGGGCATGTGCTCGTCTATCAGAGCAATTCCACACATCGCGGCTTGTTGGACTTTCTGCGGGCTTCCACCAGACGGACATGCTATATTTTCGGCTACAAGAACCGAGTGGGGCGCGAGGATAACCTGGTCTTCCGACCCAAGTCCGAAGAAGAATTTTTGGAGTTGCTGGAAGGCGCATCCTATGTCATTTGCGGCGGCGGACATACGCTGATGACCGAAGCGCTGTTTTTGGGCAAGGCTGTTTTGAGTCTGCCGTTAAAGGCTTTTGTGGAACAGCGCTTTAACGCCTTGTACATCGAACAGCTCGGCTACGGCATGCAGGCGGACATGTTCGCCTTGCAACCGGCCTTGCTTGCGGAATTTGAAGCACGTTTGGATGTCTTCAGGCACAACGTGAGCAGGGGGAATTTTTGCGGGAACCAGTTGGTGTTCGATCTGGTGACGAACTTTATCCGCACGGGCACGCTGTAGACCGCCGCCGGATCTGTCCGCGGACGGCGGAGAGTGTTCCCGGCGGCAATGCACACTTGCTGGAGACTGTGATTCCTGTAAGCTGAAATGATTTGCAAACCCGGAAGCCTTTGCTGTATAGATACGGCAAAACATTCCGGGAGAAAAAAATGCGCACAGTTTGTTTTGCTCTGTTGCTGCTTCTGACGGCCGCTCCCGTTGTGCGGGCTGCTGAAGAGCCGTTGCGCGTGGGCATGGATATTCCTTATCCGCCGTTTGTCTACAAAAAGCCCGATGGCACGCTTGCGGGCTTTGATGTGGACATAACCAGAGCCCTGTGCGCCGTCATCAAACGGGAATGTGTGATTGTTGCAGTGGACTTCGACAATCTTGTGCCATTCGTTGCCCAGGGCAAGCTCGACATGGTGGTGGCGGGGCTGTCCGCGACCCCCGAACGCGCAAAGCTGGTGGACTTCACGGAGCGCTATTACCGCTCCCACACCATCTTTGTTGAAAAGGCCGGGGCCGGGATAGACATCTCCCCTGGCGGACTGGCCGGCAAACGGGTGGGGACGCAGGCCGGCACCACGCAGGAAGAATTTTTGATCCGGGCGTACCCGAAATCTATTCTGGTATTGCGCCCTGACTTCGAAAGCCTGATGGCAGACCTGCAAGATGGAAAGGTCGACGCGGTGTTGATAGAGGGACTTCCCGGCTTCGCCTATCTCAAAACGCCCCAGGGCAGCCAATTTGAAGCCGTGGGAGGCGCCGTGCCGGATCCCATGCTTTCCGGCGTCTTCAGCATCGCGGTCTCCAAAAAACTTCCGCAACTCACCCGGGCGCTGAACGCGGCCATTGAGACTCTCAGAAAAAACGGCGAATATGCCAGAATCAACAGGAACTACTTTGATTTTAATATATATTGATGTCCTTGCGCCGCGCCTATGACGACAGAACAACACGCTTCCGCACCTACGAAGGGTCGCGGTTTTTTCAGGCTGCCCATCGGTCTTTTTCTGGCCTGCAGTTCGGGACTCGTGCTGTTCGTGCTGTTGTTGCTTGGGCGGGTAGGCCTGGAAAGCATCGACACCATCGCCCGGCTTGCCTCCGACATAGAGCAGCACAGCCTCCCCGAGCTGTTGCAGAACCAGCGCACTTTCATCCATATTGAAAGCCTGCGGCGCAACGCTGCGGAAGTGTATATCGCCGAGGACGCCGTTTTGCGCCGCAACGCACGCCTCAACGCCCAATCCATGGCGGCTGAGGCGGTCTTTGAGCAGGATCCGGATTTTTCCAACTCTGTGCAGCGCATTTCGCACATGATCACCAACCTGGCCGGACTGAAAGATCACCTTCAAGCGGCGCGGAATGCGCTGTTCCTCGAGCACAGGGAAATTACGGATATTTTGCGGATTGTGCAATTTGCGGCGGGCGCGGACACAGACCCCGCCCTTGATGCCCTGTATCGGGCCCGCGCTTTTTTTATCGACACCAGAACAGGGGCGGCTCCACCTTTGTCCGGTGAACAGCTTGAGGAGATGGATGCGCTGTGCCGCCGCATGGCAGGGAACAGCGCCGAACAGCAAGGCCGTTGCGGCCAAACACGCGCCCTGTTTGAACAGTACGCCGCGCGCTACGCGCACTACCAGCAACAGCGCGTTGAAACCGAAGCAAAATGGCGCGATCTTGACGTGTCCATCAGGGAACTGCGCGACACCATCAGCACCAGCTCCGAAGTGGCCAGCGCACAGTCCCTGGCGGCCATCAAAAGATCGGCTTTGGCGACCCGCGAACTGGCGGCTTTTACTTTCGGCGGCTGCGCTCTCGCCCTGTGCCTTTACCTGTTGCTGCTGCATAAAATGATTGTGCGGCCCATGAGATGGACCACGAAAAAGCTGGAGGAAATCCAGCAGGGCAATCTGCACATGGAGATGCCCGTCATCCATATTCGGGAACTGGCCGAAGTGGCGGATCTGCTGGATCGCTTCAGCTCGCGCCTGAACGAGCTGTACACGCACACATCCCGGCTTGAAGAAGATTCGGCGGGCAAGCGTGATCTGGAAGAGATCATGCGCGCTTTCTTCCAGGTCGCCCCCGATGGCTACATGACCTGGAACGCGGACACGTTCATGTCCGCCAGTCCCGGCTTTATGAAGCTGCTGGGCGTTTCAAGCCTGGAAGAGATAAACGCCCAGGGTGCGAAACTCGGCTTTGTCAGCGGCGAAGAGCGTCGCGTGGCGTTTGCGCGGGCGCTTGCCGAGGGTGTGTCCCGTGCGGAGTACGTCTATACCGCGCTGAACGGCGCGCAGATACCCTGCGAAGTCACCCGCATGCGCATCGACCTGCGCGGCAAGCCCGTGGTGCTCAGCTACCTGCGCGATATGCGCAGCCAGAAACAGACGGAAGACATCCTGCGCCAGGCTAAAGAGCAGGCCGAGGCGGCCACTATGGCCAAAAGCGAGTTTCTTGCCCGCATGAGCCACGAAATACGCACCCCCATGAACGGCGTGCTGGGGCTGACCCATATTGCCCTGTCCCAAGATCCGCCGCCGCTGTTCAGGCAATATCTGAACAAAATCCAGGCTTCGGCAAATATTCTGCTGGGAGTGCTGAACGACATCCTGGACTTTTCGAAAATCGAAAGCGGCAACCTGCAACTTGAAAAGGCGCCGTTTTCCATTGACGACATACTGACCACCCTGACGGATATTCTCCAGTCCCAGGCCGCGTCCAAAAACCTGACCTTTATGTTCGAACGCGACCCCGACGTGCCCCAGGCATTAATGGGCGACGTTCTGCGTCTTTCGCAGGTGCTGCTCAATCTTTGCGGCAATGCCCTCAAATTTACGGAAAAGGGCGGGGTGACCTTGCGCATATCGCGGGTCTATGAAGAGCCGGCTCCCTTTCTGGAAAAAGACCCCGCGGCGCGGCTGCATTTTGCCGTTGTCGACACCGGCGTGGGCATGAGCCGCGAGCAACTGTCCAGACTCTTCAAACCCTTTGCCCAGGCCGATGTGTCCACTACCCGCAAATATGGCGGCACGGGTCTTGGCCTGGTCATTTCCAAGCTTTTGGTGGAGCTGATGGGTGGCAG
>JAIRVN010000096.1 GCA_031253875.1 Deltaproteobacteria bacterium
CGCAGCTCGCCGGAATCCGCTACCGCCGCGTCGTCAACCTCAGCCACAGGCCCGACGCCGCACGTCTATGCGCGGAACTCGACGCCGAAGAGCGCTTCGGCATGTCCCAAAGCGCCGAACATACGGCAATCGGCGGGTATTGGCAGCTCTACCGGGCTTCGCTTGTCCATAACAACCGCCACAACCGTTTCCACTGGTCCGATCTCAACATCCTGGATCTGTTCGGCCCGCAGGACATGCAAGGCATGCGGCCGCTCCGGCCCAAAGCCGCCGGACAGGGACGGGTCGGTCTTTTCGTGGGGGCCAGCGAAGCGGAAAAACGTCCCGCGCCGGCCTTTTGGGCGGAATTGGCGCTGGCCCTGACCCGGAAAAGCATCACGACCGTCTTCCTGGGAGGCCCGGAAGACAGCGCCCTGGCGACGCAGGCGGCGCAGCTCGCGCGCATGCCGCAGATCAACCTGTGCGGACGTTTCGGCCTGCAAGCCTTTGCGGAATTCGTGCGGGAACTGGATCTGCTCATCGTGCCCGATACCGGCCCCATGCACCTTGCGGCATGGCTCGGCACGCCGACGCTCAACCTGTCCCTAGGACCCGTGCATGCCTGGGAAACCGGTCCCGCCGCGCCGGGGCACCATGTGCTGCGTTCGAACATATCCTGCTCCGGCTGCTGGGGCTGTTCACGCACAGACACGCTTTGCCGCCGCGCTTTCGCTCCGGCCCGCGCGGCCCTGCTGGCGCAACACCTTTTGCGGAGCCCGCAGCGTCTCGCCTCGCTCCGCCTTCCCGGCCTGCGCCTGTGCGTTACCGACAGAACGGAGCAGGGCCTGTTCGAGCTGAGGCCCGCGCTTCCCTGCCGGGAAAATTCCCGCGACGCCCTGGGACGCTTCTGGCAGGCATGGTTCCTGGAACGCGCCCCCCGGCCGCACAAGGCCGACAGCCAAAAAGCCCTTCATGCCTTCGCAAGCGCTTTTCCCCGCCTGCTCCCTCCCCTGCGCCGGGCCATAGCCCACAGCATGCCCCACTGCGTCCGGGCCCTGCGCGCGGGCACGCCCCTGCCGCCTTTCTTCTGGCAGGCAAGCCCGCTCCTGTTGCGGCCCTTTACAAGCTGGATGCAGCTCTATCTGCAAAACGCGCGGCACGGCAAAAACGCCTGGGAACATGCCCTTGGCCGCCTGGAAGAACTGGAACGCCTTGTTCGGCAGGCAGCGGTCTGAGCACTGGAAAAAAAAAGGAGTTCATGCAAGAGTTGTCCAGGAGTTGAACGCAATGCCTGCTGAAACTGCTGAAGCCCTGAAAGCGCCGGAACCTTCTCTGCCGTCCCCGCATCACACGCGACGCCGCTCGCTGTACCTGGCCGGCGCCGGGGCGGCCGCGCTTATCCTCACCGTCTGGATCTGTCTGCGCTGGAATCATATCACGGAAAACGACGCGTATGTGCTGGCGGATATGGTCACGATCAGCAGCCGCGTGGACGGCTGGATCGCCGAGCGCCGCGTGACGGACGGCGACACGGTACGGCAGGGGGACACCCTGGTGATCATCGACCAGCGCAGCGCCAGGCTCCTGGTGGACGAGCTCAAATCCAGGGAAGCTTCTTTGCGCAAGAAACACGAGTGGATGCTGGTGCAACTGGCCGTGACCGAAGATTCCACGGAACACGCCGTGGCCGCGGCCAGGGCCCGCCACGAAGAAGCCAGGGCCGGCATGGGGATCAGCGCGGCGGAGATGGAGCAGGCTCAGCTTGATTACAAGCGCAACAAGCCGCTGGCGGCAAACGACGCCATTTCCCGCAAAACCTGGGATGAGACCCGCACCGCCAGTCAGATGGCCGCGGAAAAGCACCGGCTGGCCCAGGCCAGGGTGTCGGAAAGCTCGGCCAATCTTGCCGACGCCATCACGAAACGGGCTGAGGTGACGGTACTCCAAAAACAACTGGAGGAGTTGGCCCACGACATTGAGCAGACCAGGCGCCAAATCGGCCAGAAAGAAGTGGACCTTTACGACCGGACCTTGCGCAGCCCCATAAACGGCGTGGTGGATCAGAAGTTCGTGGAGCCCGGCGAATACGTCATCCCCGGCCAGCGTCTGCTGCTTATGCACGATCCTCAAAGCGTGTGGATCGAAGTGCTCCTGAAGGAAACGAAGCTGACCGACGTGCGTGTGGGCCAGCCTGTGGAGATAAGCGTTGACGCCTATCCCGGCCGCCACTTTGCCGGCCGTGTGGAGCGGGTGGGCAATGCGGCCACGAACCAGTTCGCGCTGCTCCCCAACCCCAACCCGTCCGGCAACTTCACCAAGATTGCCCAACGGGTGCCGGTGCGCGTCAAGGTGGATCAACCGGACGGCAATCCCCTGCGTCCCGGCATGATGGTAGAGGTGGACATTGACGTCTCGCACCGTTGAGTCGTTTTTTGCACGCTATGGTCCCGCCTACAAGTGGTATGCCACCTGCTCGGTGATGCTGGGCTGCGTCGCCACGATATTGTCTTCCACGATGTTCAACGTCGCCATGCCCAACGTCATGGGCGAATTCGGCATGGGACAGGACCAGGTGCAGTGGCTGGCCACGGCCTTTCAGGCCGCCATGACCACGTGCATGTTGCTTACGGGCTGGGCGCTGGCCGCCTACGGCCCGTTGACGCCCTATCTGGCGGCTTTGGGGGCGTTCAGCGCGGGATCCGTCATCGGGGGGATAGCGAACAGCTCGGAGATGCTCATTTTGGGACGGATTATCCAGGGGGCAGGCGCCGGTCTTATCCAGCCTCTGACCATGGTGGTCATTCTGAAGGTGTTCGATTCCTCCCGGCAGGGCCTGGCCATGGGCATCTACACCCTGGGAATTGTGGTGGCCCCGGCCCTGGGCCCCACGCTGGGCGGCGTGCTTGTCGACAACTATTCCTGGCGGTACATCTGCTTCATCGGGATCCCGTTGTGCATGGCGGGAAGCGTGCTGGTGCTGATGTTCCTGCCCCGGCAGGACACGCGCAACGCCAATGCCGGCAGCTTCGATCTGGCCGGCTTTGTCCTTTTGTGCATTGCGGTGGGGTCGCTGTTGAGCGGGATTTCCAACGGCCAGCGCCTGGGCTGGGATTCGAACTTCGTCAGGCTTTCCTTTGCGGCGAGCGTCTGCGCCTGGGCGGCTTTTCTCGCCCACGAAAGAACCTCCAGGACGCCGTTTCTGCCGCTCGGCGTGTATAAAAATCCCCACTTTCTGGCAGCGGCCGTTGTTTCCTTTGTCCTTGGCGTGGGACTTTTCGGATCCACCTATCTCGCGCCGCTTTTTGTGGAACTTGTGCAGGGATATACTCCGACAGAGGCCGGGCTTATGCTTTTGCCGGCAGGTTTCGTCCTGGGCCTTCTCTCGCCGATCTCGGGCAAGCTGGCGGATCGCTATCCGTCCAACCTGATCATTATGCTGGGGCTGGCGTTTTTCGGCTGGTCAAGCTTGCTGATGGCCGGCGCGGACACTTCCACGGACTTCTGGGTGTTCACGGGCTGGATGGTTCTCAGCCGGGTGGGGCTCGCGTGCATCACACCGGCGCTGAGCAGCGGAGCGGTGCGGGTGCTCAAGCCCGAACTCATGGGGCATGGCGCGGGCAACATCAATTTTATGCGCATGCTTGGCGGCTCGGTGGGCGTGGCCTTCCTGTCCGTGTACCTTGAGCGGCAAACCGAACTGTATTGCCAGGCTTTCAACGCCATGCAGACCGGAAGCCATATCGCCGCGGACACGCTTGCGCGCATCTCGCAAACGCTCCTCAAAGCGGGGATATACAGTACGCCCTCCTATGCCTTGCAGCCCCCCGCAGCGTATTATTTCCTGTCGGAGACCATTGCGGCCAAAGGACAGATGATGGGATTCCGGGAAAGCTTTCTCCTGATCGCCGTGGTGTTCGCGTTCGCCGTCATCCCTGCCTGGTTCGTACGCCAGAGCCGCAAGGACGATTAGCTCGTTTTGACAAGTAAAACCTTTGCCCATCAGCGGTCATCTCACGTTGCCAAGGGTTGCATTTATTGCTATATGCTGTGTACGGGGAGGCGCGGCGGCGGTGAAGCGAAACTATCTTTGCAGCCTCCCTGTGAGGTATTGGAGAACACAGGGTACACGTCCTCAGATTTGAGAACCATCCGTAATAGCGTTGAATGAAGACATCTCGGTTGCCGGTCTGCTTGAAGGCCGGGGGGATATGACAAAACGCCCCAAAGCTGCGGCATAAGCAGCGACTGTCCTCACAGCGGCACACCATGCCGTCTTTCCCCCCGCCGAGCCTGCCCTGGAAACGGCCCTTTTTTCCGGCATCAATTTTGCTGGCTATTGACTTGGGGTTATATTGCGCATAATGAAGCGGAGCGGTTTCAGCTACTCTAGAAAAGTATCTTTTCACAGAAAAATTCAATAATACAAGCAGTTGTATCTAGCATGGCCAACGCAGAGCGCAGGCGCGAAAAGCTCAAAAACGCTGTCCTTTTTTTTGTGAAAAACGATAAGACAGTCGGCTTAACAAAGCTGATGAAACTCTTATTTTATCTCGATTTTCGACTGTACCGCGATACTGGCGAATCTTTGACAGGAGAAACCTACGAGGCATGGGACTTCGGCCCGGTTCCTGCGGATGTATGGCGTGAACTACGCGAGCGCAAAGACGCAGGCATGAATCTGAAAAGCGTTGTGAAAGTAATTTCCGCCAGGGAAGACCCGCGTGATGAAGCGCTTGGGATAAAACTTGCCATAGTGCCTGGGGTAAAATTTTCAGACCGATATTTTACAGGCCGCGAAATTCGGGAATTACAGGCCGTTTCTGAGATGTTCCACGGAGTTCCGGCGTATGCTGTCGTCAAGGCATCACACGCGCCAAACGACCCGTGGGATGTTACTCTCAAAAAATACGGCAAAAAAACTCCTATAGATTATGACCTTGCCTTGGACGGCTGCGATGAAGAGCACAAAGCTTACATCCGTGAGGTGAGAGATGATACGCGCCTTTTAGACTCAGTTCTGGGGTAAGGCTTGAATATTGGCGATGTGCTGCATTTTCATGATTTTGGCTTTGATGACGGCGGGCACGCCAAAAAACTCTTCGTGGTGATTTCCGACCCGGCAAAAAGTGCAATCGTTATGATAATTGCCACATCCAAAGGGAGCCTCAAAAACCCCGGATGCCAGCCGGCGCCAAAAAAATTTTTTATTCAAGCCGGCAAGCCGTGTTTTCCAAAAGATACATGACTCGACTTGGCTCGCAATATTTCCGCTCACGATACCGCCAAAATTGTAACAGCCATTCAAAGTGGCAGCGCGGTCGTAAAGGATACCCTGCCTACACTGCTGGTCAGCGAAATTAAGAACTGCCTGACAAAACATGCTTTGGAGTCTCTTACCCGTGAAGCCTGTGAATTATTGGGCGTGAAGCCGAAGTGGTAATTATTCCGCCGCCAAGGATCAGTCCTGCAGAAAACAATCTCTTCTTGACTGTATCTCAATTGAGATATATATTAGACCTACGAAAAATCTATTGAGATATGGAGGAACACGATGGTCGCTCAGACATCAATGCTGCACGTCCGGGTTGACGACAAGATCAAGGCGGAAGCGACGGCAAATTTAGCCAATTACGGTCTGACCGTATCCGACGCCGTGCGCATTCTGCTGACCCGCATAGCTAAAGAAGGCGCGTTGCCCGCCGGGCTTACCTCCGACCAAGCCGCATATGACGCATGGTTCCGGGCTAAGGTGCATGAGGCTTTGGCGGATGCGCGTCCGCCTGTTCCACATGAGCAGGTTATGGCGGAGGCGCACGCGATTATTGATGGAAAACGCCATGCCCGGTCTTAGCTGGCGCAAAACAGCCCGTGCAGATCTGTTGGCGATTGTCGAATATATTGCTGACGATAATCCTGACGCCGCTCAGGAGTTGAAAGATGAAATAGAGGCAAAAGCCTCCAAGTTGGCCCGGCTTCCAC
>JAIRVN010000106.1 GCA_031253875.1 Deltaproteobacteria bacterium
TTATGCTCAGAACCAGCAATCTCCTAAAAAATTCTATAAAATCAATATGCTTCATGCAGTCTATCTATCCATGCGTGAACACTCTCACTGAGAATATCCGTTCGTTGTATTTTTTTGTGGAGGAACAATGCCTACCCGCGAACTTTTCTGCCTGCTGCTGCTGAGCGGCATTTTCTGCGCCTGCCTTGTGGCCGCGGCGGTGCTTGCGGCAAAAATCGTCAGCATCGCGGCATTTTCCGTGCCCGCGGGCGTGTTCGCCTATTGCATCACCTTTGTATGCGCCGATGTCATCAGTGAAATATGGGGCAGGCGCCACGCCAATATGGTGGTTCTGGTGGGCTTTATCGGGCTTGCTCTCACCTTTTTGCTTGTCCGGCTTGCCCTGTGGTGTCCCCCCGCGCCCTTCTGGCATCAGGAGGAGGCCTTCCACAACGTCCTGGGCATGACGCCGCGCATCATCGCGGCCTCGCTGGCGGCGTACGTATTAAGCCAGTTCCACGATGTATGGCTGTACAACCTGCTCAAGGACCGGATGCGCGGCAGGCGTTTATGGCTGCGCAACAATGTCGCGACCATCCTTTCCCAGTTGATTGACTCGGTGGTCTTTATTGGTATCGCCTTCTACGGCGTCATGCCGGTATGGCCCCTGATCGTCGGACAGTGGACAGTGAAAGTGGCGCTTGCCCTGTGCGACACACCGCTGGTGTACGCGACGGTTTGGGGCATCCGGCGATATCTGGCCTCGGAAAAAACGTATTGACGCCTGCGCGGGCCTGGGGTAAACAGTCGCGTTGATGTTTCAGAAGAAACAGTTTGCCGGATCCCGCAAGGCGGGCTTTGGCGGCAAGTTTGGAGCCCATGATGAAAAGAACCTATCAGCCCAGTAGAATAAAACGTAAAAGAAGCCACGGCTTTCGCGCGCGTATGAGCACTCCCGCCGGACAGGCTGTGCTGCGGCGCAGACGCGCCAAGGGGCGCAAACGCCTTTCAGCCTGATTCGGTCGCGCCCATGCAGGGAAAAGGCGCCTTCTCGTTTCCCCGTGCGCGCCGCCTTGTGCGGCGGTCGGATTTTCTTGCCTGCTACGATGCGGGGCAGCGCTATTTTTCGAGGCATTTTGTTTTTTTCGTGCTGTACAATCGCGCGCCGTCCGGCCAATGGCGTCTTGGGCTCGCGGTAACGCGAAAAAGCGGCAACGCGGTATGGCGCAACCGGATCAAGCGCGTGGTGCGGGAATGTTTCCGGCTGCACCAGCGCGGCATCCCCCAAGGTCTGGATATTGTTGTTGTGCCCAAACGGAGCCTGGAACCCCGAAGCTTGACGCTTGCCGGCCTAGCGCGGGAAGTGGTTCCTCTTATGCGCACATGGCGGACGCGCGCGGCCGGCGCGCCGGATACCCCTGCCGCTGTGCCTTTTGACGCGGAGCATAGTGCATAGCCATGCCCAAATTGACCTTGCCGTCCTGTGTGACACTGATGCGCAGGCTTGTCGTCCTGCCTGTCAGAATATATCAATGGTGCATTTCGCCCCTGCTGCCGCCGGCATGCCGTTTTTATCCGAGCTGCTCGAACTATATCCTGCAGGCGGTTTTACACCACGGCATCCTGTGCGGCGGCCAGCTCGGCCTGCGCCGCCTTGCGCGTTGTCATCCCTGGTCGCCGGGCGGCTACGATCCTGTGCCGCCGGCGCTGGCCCCACGCCTTACGGGTGTTCAGGAGTAACGGATTCATTATGGATAGCAAAAATCTCATTCTCACCATTACCGTGTGCGTCGGCATTCTTGTCGGCTGGAATTATCTTGCGGACCACATGGGCTGGATCGCCAAACCCGATCCCGCGAAACCCGCACAACAACAAGCCGTGCAACAACCGGCCGAACAGCAGGGCGCGCCTGTCCCGCCGACGGCACCCGCGTCTCTCACGCCGGGAATCTTCACGCCATCGGAAGGACGCGCCGTCACGGTGCGGACGCCGCTGTACACGGCGGTGCTCCATTCCGGCGGCGGTGTGCTGAAATCGTTTGAACTGCGCAAATACCGGGTGATGGTCGCGCCCAATTCCGGCCTCGTGAATCTGGTCGATGAAACAACGGCCGCAACGGCCCCGCTGGGTTTGCTCATCAACGGCCAGCCGTCCTGGAGTACGGGACGCTGGACGCTTGAAGGAGACGATTTGACGCTGGCGCCCGGACAAGCAGGAAGCCTGCGTCTGCGCGGAGAAGTGGACGGCCTGCGCGTGGAGCGCGAACTGCGTTTCAGCGCGGATTCCTATCTCATTTCCGAACGGATGTCGCTGTATGCGCCTGGCGAGTCGGCGCGCACGGTGCGCGTGGCGTTTACGACAGGCGCCAGCACCGCCTCCGTGGGCGCGGGCGGTTCCTATGATCCCATGCGCATCGGCTGGAGCCTGAACGGCAAATTCAACGAAGAAACCAGCGCGAGCGATCTGTCGTCCAAGGGCGTGGCCGGAACCGGCAATTATGGATGGGCCGCAGCCATGAGCAACTATTTCATGAACGCCATCCTGCCGGCAGACACGGAAGGCCTGACCCTGAAAGGACGCCTGCAGAGCGACGTATACCGCGTGGCGCTTGAACGGCCCGACACCCTGGCGAATCCCGGCGAAGCAAAAACTCTGGAGCTTGCGTACTGGTACGGCCCCAAGGATCGCATCCTGCTGAAAAACGCGCCCAACAACCTGGCCCAGAGCATCGATCTCGGCATGTTCAGCATCATCGCCGTAGCCCTGATGTGGTTGCTGGATTTCTTCCACGCCTATGTAGGAAATTGGGGCATCGCCATTATTCTGCTGACCGTCGTGATCAAGATTCTCTTCTGGCCATTGACAGCCAAAAGCTACAAATCAATGGAAAAAATGAAGAGATTGAATCCGTTGATACAGAAAATCCGCGAGAAGCATGCGAATGACAAGGAAACCATGAACAAGGAGATCATGGGCCTGTACAAAACATACGGCGTGAACCCCGCCAGCGGCTGCATGCCCATCCTGGTGCAACTGCCGGTCTTTTTCGGCCTGTATCAGGCGCTGATGACGGCGCTTGAATTGCGGCACTCCTCGTTCATCACCTATTTGCCCGGCACGGACTGGCTCTGGCTGGCCGACCTGTCGACAAAGGATCCCACGTATATCACTCCCCTGCTGATGGGAGCGACCATGTTCATTCAGCAAAAACTCACACCCGCCGCCGGCGACCCGATGCAACAAAAAATCATGATGCTCATGCCGATTGTGTTTACCTTCCTTTTTCTGAATTTTCCCTCCGGGTTGGTGGTGTACTGGCTGGTCAACAACGTGCTCTCCATTGCGCAGCAATGGATGATGCTGCGAAAGGTCGAAGCATAGCCTTTCGCGAAGAGAGGTTGTTATGGAAGGATTGAAAGAATTTCAGGGCCGGGACCTGGACGATGCCATTCGCCAGGCTTGCGACTACTTTGACGTCGCGCGTGAAAAACTGGAAATCGATATTGTCCAGGATTCGAAGTCCGGCATTTTCGGCATAGTCGGCGCGCGCAAAGCGCTGATCAAAGCCCGCCGGATGCAGATGCGAGGCCCCCTGGACGCGACCCTGGAGCGCGACAGCCAGTCCCCTGCGCGGCAGGATGCGGCGGAAACCGCGCCCGAAACAACGGGCCGGAACAAGGGACGCCCCCGCCAGGAAGGCAAAGCCGCGCCCGCCAAAAAAACCGCGCCTGCCAAAAAGCCGGAGTCCGCCCCACCATCCTCCTCCGTGGAAGAAGATGAAGAGGGCGAAAGCCAGACCCTGTTCCTGGACAAACTGCCGGAAGCGCCCGCCTATTCGGACTTTCCGCTGGAAACCCGCCCCGCTTCGCGCAAACCTGGCCAGGGGACGCCGCGCGGGCGACCCGCCGCTGCCAAACACCGCGAGCGCCCTGCCGGAAACCAGGTGAAACACGGAAACCAGGCGGGCCAGGAATTGTTTTCCGGCAAGGATCTTGTTGACGAGGGCGACACGGACGGGCTCGCGGAACTGCCGTTTGAAGAGCTTGACCTGGAACGTCTCAAAAGCCTGACCCTGGAAACGGTACAGCGCCTGGTAACGCCTGTTGTCGGCGAGGCTGGCTACGAGCTGCATCTGGCGGATTCGCGGGTACATGTGGGCATTGACTGCGGGGAAGATTCCGGCGTGCTGATCGGCCGCGAAGGCCAGACCCTGGCTGCATTGCAGTACCTCGCCTCGCGTATTGTTTCGCGCGGCATGAATGCGGCTGTGCGCATCAACCTGGATGCCGGGGACTACAGGCAGCGCCAGGACAACAGGTTGCGGGAACTGGCGCTGCATCTCGCGGCCAAGGTGAAACACACGGGGCGGCCCTGTTCCACGCGCCCCCTGAGTTCCTACCATCGCCGCATCATCCATGTGACCCTGCAGGAAGACGAACAGGTACAGACCCGCAGCACCGGGGAAGGCCCCCTGAAGCGGGTAGTGGTGCAGCGCAAGTCCTGAACCATGCACACAGACGACACCATCGCCGCCATCGCGAGTCCCGTGGGAACGGGAGGCATCGGCATCGTGCGAGTTTCCGGACCTGCCGCCAAGCGCATCCTGGAGCGTGTCTTTCTTCCCTTTTCCCCGCGTTTCACGGACTTCAAACCCTGGACCCTGCACAGGGGGCGCGTTCGCGACGAACACGGCAACGCGCTCGACGATGCGCTGGCCGTGTTCATGCCCGGCCCGCGCAGCTTCACCGGCGAAGATGTGGCCGAAATCCACTGTCATGGAGGCATGGCGCTGCTTGGGGCGCTGCTG
>JAIRVN010000140.1 GCA_031253875.1 Deltaproteobacteria bacterium
AATTGTACCAGCAGCAAAGCCAACAACAGGCGGGCGGCGCGGACCCGGCCGGCGGTTTCGCGGGTGACGGCGCTGCCGGCCACGGCGCAAAGAAAGACGGCGACGATGTTGTGGACGCCGATTTTACGGAAGTCAAAAAATAAACGAGAGCTTGCTCTTGCATGAACCAGGCGCTCCGGTTTACCTTACGCCAGCCCACACTTGTTTCGTGGGCTGGCGTTTGTATTTCAATACAGGAAGCTCGCGCGCCATGAACCAGAACTACCGCCCATCGCCCACGCGCATCCTTGCAAAACCCATACTTTTCCGTCTGGCCGTCCTGTCCGCGTGTGTTCTCCTTGCTGCCTGCCTGCCATCTTTTTCCTCCAAGCCGACGCCGAAACCTCCCTCGCGGACGGCGCCCAAATCCACACAGCAAGCGCAGGCGTCTTCCGCGTCCCCTCCCGTTCCTTCAGAGTCGGCCCTGTGTCTTTCTCTGGCTCTGCCTCTACAAGGCGCAGCCAGGGGCATCGCCGAAAAAATCGCGCAGGGCGCAAGCATCGCGAAGCGGGAGATGGAACGACAGGGTACAATCCTGAACGTGCGCATGCTGGATACCGATCAAAACGACTGGCTGAACCAGCTCGCCGCCCTGCCGCCCGAATGCGTTCTGGTGGGTGGCCCCATGCATGCGACGGCTTACAGCGCAGCCAAAAAATCGCCTGCCGCCAGGGGACGGGCGTTTTTCACCTTTTTACCTCAGCTTGAGTCCGGCGATGAAGGTTTTGCCGCCTGGCGATTCTTCCCAAGTCACCAGGATCAGGTGGATGCGCTGCTCAGTTTCATGCAGATCGAAATGGCGTTCACTTCCTACGGGGTGTTTTATCCCGACGATGCCTACGGCAGGCGCATGGCGGAAATTTTTCGCCAACGGGCCGCACTGCGCGGCGCTGTGGTGCAAACGGCAAGCTATACTCCCGGCGCAGCGGCAGGATGGCCGGAAGCGGCAGCCAAACTTGTCGGCAGACGGGAAATCAACAAAACTCCCATTCCCACTGCCAATCTTCAGGCCATTTTCCTGCCGGATTCCTGGTCTGCCGCGGATCAGCTCGTCACCAGCCTGCGCTACAACGGAGAAGACAAAGCCGTACTGCTCGGTTCCTCGCTCTGGGGCGAAGGAATACAAAGCAGGCCCCCCGCCCTCCCCCAGCACTACCAGATCTCCGTCTTTCCCGGCGCCTGGAATCCCGGCCTTTCCAGTCCGGGCGCACGATCGTTACAAACAGCCATGCAAGGCGCTGTGCCGGACTTCTGGATTGGCCTCGGCTACGACTTTCTGCATTTTGCCGCCCACATGAAGCTCACGAGCGGCTGGACTCCGCAGCTTGTGACGCAACGCGCCGCAGAAGCGCGGCATATTGCCTGGAGTATGGCCCCTCTTGCCTGGGACGCCCAAGGCAAGGCCGCGCAAACCCTTTTCATCTTCTCTCCCGTTGCGGGCGGCTTTGCGCCTGTGCAGCCTGATCAGTTGAAAGCCGCCTGGCAGGAGGCGCAGACCCGTTTTGCAGACCGAGTGCGGATCGCCCAAGGAGAATCCCCTGCCCCGGCATTGCTCGCTCCGGCCCCTGCTGCGGCTTCGCCCTTGTCGCTTCCGCGCCCCGCCGTTGTCCCGCCGCCTTCAGCTCCCGCAACGCCCGCTCCCGGAGCAGACGCTCCGGCCATACGCCAGGCCGCGCCTCCACAGGATACGGCAAAGCCTGCAGCAAGCCCTGTCAAGCGCTGAACGAATCCCGGCGGATCATTGACTATCCTGCAATGCCGCTCTCATTACGGCAAAGGCTGAACCTGCACCCGTCATCGCACTCTCATGGCGGCGGACAGGGGCATCTGCTCAGAAAGTTCAAAAAGCGGCTTCGCGGTCTTCCCCCCAGGCGCGTATGCTTTTTCGCGCCTTTTTTCTGACGCCTTCCCAGCTATGGCGGGTGAGAGCCGAGCTTTCCACGGCCTCAAGCATCTTGAGGTACAGAGGGAGCGGAACTGCAAAGCTCAGTTCGTCGGTTTTCAGAAATTTGCGGGCTGAAATGTCAAAACCGCCGAGTACAGCGCGTTCATCGCCCCGCTGTTGGTAAACCAGAGGCCAGGCGATGATGCTCCCGCAACCCGCGCTGAAAGGCGAAACAACAGCCGAATGATTCCCGGCGGCATAGCACGCCAGTGAGTAAAGGCCGTTCAGAACTTCGGGCCTGGCGAAAAAGGCGATCACCAGCGGAGTTTCATCAGGGGCAAATTGTTCCAAGGGTTTGATGACGCAATACTTGCCCTTGGCGGCAGGGGGGGCTGTGTCTTCCATGAAGGCGCGCATGCTTTCAGGCGAAGGCAGATAATGTTCTCCCTCAATATGCGTGCCGGGTACGCCGGTAGAAACATAGAATACATTCATTTCCAGGTAGGGGCTGTAAACGCCGGCGTAAAAGCCGCCGCCCATGCAGCCGCATTCCTCGTGACTGATCCACGCGGCCTTGCGCTTTTTACGGGCCAGCCAAAGATTGCCCATGATACAGGAAAAATTGGAGAAGGCTTGTTCCCAGTTGATCTGCCCGGCGATTTCCCGTTCACGGCTGAAGATCTCTCCGGGCTTGGGGCCAAAGCCGCCTTCAGGCTTGATGTCGCTATAGTGTATGCCAAAAGGGGCTTCTCCATGCCCCAGAAGTTCCAGAAGCCGCGCTGTCTTGGTTGTAATGACACTCATAAAGCCTCCTTTAGAGCCTCCTTGATGCGTTGTACGCCAGACCACCTTTACTTGGCTGTTTGGCTTACTTTGCAGTCATTGTCCAGATCCCGTCCCAATCATGGGGCGGGTTCGCCGCCAGCGCCCGGCAGCGTTGCGCATATATCTGGTACAGCAAACAGGCTGGAAACTCGCGGCTGAGCGTATCGGCCATTGCTCCGGCCACTGGGAAAGCCCCTCGCGTGTATGCGTCAAAGGCCGCCTGCCAGGCTTCAAGCTCCGGCAGGCGTTGCGCGCCTTCTTCCAGGGGCACGACAGCGAATACGGCCAAGGGCTGCTCTTTGCCCTTGACCCGCAGGGTGTCGAGCTGCTGAAAGGCAAAATCCTCCGCGCACAGGCTCCTGGTTGCCGCGCTGAGCACCACGTCCACCCCGTATCGCGGGCAGAGCCTTTCCAGGCGCGAGGCCAGGTTCACGCTGTCCCCGACGATGGTATAGTTCAAAAGTTCTTCAGATCCCATGTTGCCCACAAAAACCTTGCCGGTGTGCAGCCCGACGCCCATGCTGATCTCATGCCCGAAATCCTTTTGCAAGGCGATATTCAGGGTTTTGAGCTTGTCCTGCATGGCCAGTGCGGTTCGCACGGCCAGGGCCGGGTGTCCGGGCACGGGCAGCGGGGCGTTCCAGAAGGCCATCAGCGCGTCCCCGATGAATTTGTCCAGGGTTCCCTTGTTGCCCCGCACCAGGGCTGTCATGGGTGTAAAATAGCGATTGAGCAGGGAAACCACCTGCTCGGGCCGCAGAGATTCGGAAATGGCGGTGAACCTGCGGATGTCCGTGAACATGATCGTGGCTTCCACTTCCTCGCCGGCAAAGATGTCGCCCCCAAGTTTGGTGATGCGCTCCACCACCTCCGGCGCCACATAGCGCGAAAAAGCGTTGCGCAAGACGTTTTTTTGCCTGTCTTCCTGCCAGAAGCGCAAAAAAAGCAGCAAAGCCCCTTGCAGGGCGATGGTCAGCATCACGTAAAGCGGAGAAACCACAAAGCCCGCCTTGAAAAAATGCGCGCCGGCGTAAAGGGCGCCGCCCAGAAGGGCCGCGACCATGAACAGGTAGACCCGGGGCCTGGCAAAGCCGAAGACAGGAGCGGCGATAAGGCCGCAAAGGGTTATGGCCAGGAACTGCGCGCCGGGCGTCCAGGGTGGAATGCGCAGAAAACGCTGCTGGAGAACGGCGTCCAGGGCGGAAGCGTGTACTTCCACGCCGGGATAGACACGTTCCAGCGGAGTAATCCGGATATCCTGCAACCCGGGCGCCGAAGTGCCCAGGAACACGATGCGGCCCTTGAGCGCACCTGCCGGCAGCGTGCCGTCCAGCGCGTCTTTGGCGCTGTAATAGGGGTAGGTTCTTGCCGGGCCTTTGAAGGGCACGGTGAAGTTGCCCTCCGGGCTGACCGGGATGGAAAAATTGCCGACGCGCAGGGACTCCAGACCGTCCGGCCCCACGCGCAGCATGACGTTCCTTTGCCCCAGGGCCAGCATGAGCGAACGCAGGGACAGCGACAGGTAGAGCTTGCCTTTATATCCGGCCAGCATGGGGATGCGCCGGACCACGCCGTCTTCGTCCGGATTCATGTTCAGAAGGCCGAGCGGCGCGGCGTCCCAGAACAGCTTGAGCGGCAGGTTCGCGCCCGGGGCGCGGCTGATGCGCTCTTCATACGGCGCGGCGTCCGCGCTTTTTTGCGCGATGACCCCCACTGTGGGCGGGGAGGCGGCATCCTCATCCGCCTGGCCCGTAAAATTCAGGTACATGCCCAGGACCACGGGCAAAGTTTTCAAAGTTTGGGCCAGCAGGGCGTCATAGTCATGGAACTGTTCCGGCACATTTTCAAAGCGCATGTCCACATCGTGAAAACGCTTGAAGTCGCGCGCGAACTGCCGGGGCGAATTGCGATCCTCCTCGATAAACAGCACGTCCACGCCCACCGAGGCCGCGCCCAACCCGACAATAGCCTGCAAAAGCTCCGCCACGAGAAAGCGCGGCCAAGGCCATTGTCCGTACTTGGCCAGGGTCTGTTCATCCAGATTGATGATCGCGGGCGCAGGGGATATTTCTTTATCGTGATACACATGCAGAAAGGCGTCGTACAGCTTGTAATCCAGAATGCGCATGAAGAGCGGTTGCCGGATGTAGCTGAACGCCATAAACACAATGACCGCCACGCCGATAACGGTAACGGACAGTCCGCGGATTCGGAGCGCGCGGAGGATGTGCTGTGGAATGTGCCGCACCTGGGGCATCCTCACGTCAACATATTCTGAACGCCGTGTTACGGGCAATCCTTGAAATTGTAAACATAGCCGAACTATACAACTACCGGACAATACAATTTTCTTGACATTTAATAAAAAAGGATTATATTTAAAATAGTTCAGATATAGACTGCACATTGCAGAGAAAGAGGTTGCAATATGCTGTTTTTCATAGAGAATTATCTTGTGAAAAGCACAGCCAAGAGAAGCATGTTGGAGTCTTTCGGCCCGATTTTTGCTCTCTCTCTCTCTCTCTCTCTCTCTCTCTCTCTCTCTAGCACCGACCAATAGCGCGCCCGCGACAAGCGCCGGCGCGCCATTCGGCGTTGTCCTTCCCGTCTTTATTTCCTGTATCTTCACGGCAATTTCGACAACAGCGCCACTTGCCCCGCTGTCTGTCCGCCGTTTCGGCCAT
>JAIRVN010000152.1 GCA_031253875.1 Deltaproteobacteria bacterium
TCTTCCACCAGTGGATGGGGGGCTTCCCGCAGGATGAAGCCAAAGCCTTTGGCGTTATCGCCTGGGGCGCGGCGGCGGCCGTGCTGGCAAAAGCCGCCAAGGTCATTGTCAAAACCCCACACGAAGCCATGGGCGTGCCCACCATGGAAGCCAACGCCGCAGGCCTGAAGACGACCAAGCAAATCACCTCCATGTTGCGCGACCAGAGCATGATCGACTTCCCCGCAGTAATCGCGGAAAGCGAAATCATCAACCAGGAAGTCGATTGCATCATGAAAAAGACCGAGGAACTCGGCAAGGGCGACTGGGCCCGGGGCGCCGTGGCGGCCTTTGCGGCGGGCGTGATCGATGTGCCCTTCGCACCCAGCAGGTGCAACTACGGCAAGGCCATGCCCGCGCGCGACAACCACGGCGCGGTGCGCCTGCTGGAAGTGGCCAACCTGCCCCTGACCGAAGAACTCAAGGACTTCCACAGGCAAAAACTGGAAGAGCGCGCCAGGATGGAAAAACGTCCCGTCAACTTCCAGATGATCATCGACGATATCTACGCCATCAGCAAGGGCTGCCTGGTGGGACGCCCGGCGGGCGTGAAGTAGTGCACTCCAAGCACAAGGACAGGAACATGAAAATCATAAACGTCATCTGCGCGCCCGGGAAAACCGGCTTCTTTTTCGACGACCAGAAGGCCATCAAGAGCGGGGCGAAAAGCGACGGCGCCTACTATGCGGGTTCCCCCATGACCGAGGGTTTTTCGGCAGTGCGCCAGGCGGGCGAAGCCGTTTCCGTCCTCTTTGTGCTGGAGAACGGCGCAGTGGCCCACGGCGACTGCGCGGCGGTGCAGTATTCCGGCGCGGGCGGCAGGGATCCGCTCTTCCTCGCCAGGGATTTCATCCCGGTCATTGAACGGCATATCGCCCCGTTGTATAAAGACAAGCACATCACCTCGTTCCGCGAGCTTGCCGACATCGTGGACAAAGGCGTCAATCCCGCCACTGGCAGAATCTATCATACCGCCATCCGTTACGGCGTGACCCAGGCCTGCCTGGATGCCGTGGCCAAAAGCTCGCGCAGACTCATGGCGGAAGTCGTCGCGGCGGAATACAAGACGACGCTGGCGGAGAGCCCCATACCCGTTTTCGCCCAGACAGGCGATGACAGGTATGTGAACGCCGACAAGATCATCATGAAAGGCGTCGACGTGCTGCCGCACGGGCTCTTCAACAACGTGGAAGACAAGCTCGGCAGACGCGGCGAAAAGCTGCGCGAATACATCGCCTGGCTGAACAAGCGCATCGTCGGCCTGGCGCCCTTTCCCGGCTATGCGCCCGTTCTGCATTGCGACGTCTACGGCACGCTGGGCCTTGCCTTCAACAACGACTTCGCACAGATCGCCGACTATCTGGGCACGCTGGTTGAAACCGCCAGGCCTTTTAGACTACGCATTGAAGGCCCTGTGGACATGGGCGGTAAGGAGGCGCAGATCGACGCGTTGCGCGCCATCCGCGAATATACCGACACAAAGGGCAT
The DNA here is from genome assembly GCA_031253875.1 of Deltaproteobacteria bacterium. Classification (GTDB taxonomy): domain Bacteria; phylum Desulfobacterota; class Desulfovibrionia; order Desulfovibrionales; family Desulfovibrionaceae; genus WRKB01. The sequence continues at coordinate 1,528 of JAIRVN010000152.1, forward strand.
CGCCGTGGAAATAGTGGCCGATGAATGGTGCAACACCCTCGAAGACATCCGGGACTTCTGCGCGCACAGGGCGGGACACATGGCGCAGATCAAGACGCCGGATCTCGGCGGCATCAACAACAGCATCGAAGCCGTCCTGCATTGCAAGACGCACGGCATGGGAGCGTACCTTGGCGGCACCTGCAACGAAACCAACCGTTCCGGGGAGGTATGCGCGCATATCGCCATGGCCACCTCACCGATCCAGATGCTTGCCAAACCCGGCATGGGCGTTGACGAGGGCTTCATGATCGTGTGGAACGAAATGCAGCGCATTCTGGCCCTGAAAGGCACGTTGTAATCCATGCAGAACCTGATCCAGGAATATTCCATCTATTCGCTGTATTTCGCCCCCCGGGGCAAGGAGCGGCTGCTGTTTCTGGGCGATCAGATAGGCAGGCGGCACCTGCAGTTTACTGACAGGCTCATCGGGATTATCGGCGATGCGGGTTCCGGGAAATCGTCACTCATCAAGGGCATGTTTCCTGGGCTCGAATTGACCAATGACGACGACAGGCTGGATGCAAAGAAGATCATGCAGGTGCGGGATCCGGAGGAAGACTTCAATAACGCCACCACCTTCCATCTGGATATGCGCTTTCAGATCGCTTTTACACAACCGCATGAAATTGTTTATTTTGTGAACAGGGCGCTGGAACGTGACCGCCGGGTGATCGTCGAACATTTCAACCTGCTCTTTCCGGCCTTGCAGCGTTCTGCGGATCTGATGGTCGGCATCGGAGAAGAGATACTGGTGGTGCGTCCGACGGTGTTCGGGCCGTTGCCCCAGGAAGTATACGAACTCGTGCATACCTCGCTCAAATACCGCAAGATGGCGCACACCGTCGAAGACATCACTATCCAGATTCTGCGGGAAGAATTCCATGTCGAACGGGATCTGTTTTTCAGTTCCGACATCAAGAACGGCTTTTTGCTGCGCTTCGTCACGAAGATAGATCTGGATTTCGACACGCTGTCCGAGCGCATACAGCAACGCCTGTCAGAGAACCTGCCAGTGCGCTATCTGGACGAGAACCATATTATGATCGGTGAATCCGCGATCCCTTGCGCCGGGCCTCGCCTGCACGTGCGGAACACTGCGGAAGTGGAGGGCTTCAGTCTCGTCAGAAAATTCGTCTGGGATGAAAGAACCGCCACCTATTGCCTGGTGGGCACCCTGGAGCACCCGGAAGAACACGTGGGCATCCTGTACAAATTCCATGACGACGGCGCCCTGCAATAGGCACGCAAGCATATGCAGGAATTCAGAGAGATCATCACCCGGCGCGACCATGCAGAGGCACGCGAACTGCTCCGGGCAGCCGGGCTTGACGCGCCGGAGGGCGCCGCCTTCGGGTTGGGTTGCTATGAAGACGGTTTTCTCGGAGGCGTCGGTTTTCTGGCCGGCAACATCCTCTGCGGTATCTGCATCCATCCCTCCCGGCGGGGCGCCGGGCTGGCCGCCGGCATCGTCAGCAGGCTGATTCAGCACGCCGCTGCCCAGGGCAGGCACAAGCTCCTGCTCTTCACTTCGGCAGCGGAAATGCCCAAGTTTCAGGAGATCGGCCTGAAATTGGTCGCCCAAAGCCCGCATGCCGCCTTGCTCGAATTCGGGCAGCCGGACTGCGCGGCATGGCTTGAAGACATGCGCGGCGTCCTGCAAGAGCAGAGACAGGCGATGCCGACTGCGGCGTATGGACAGACCGGGGCCATCGTCATGAACGCCAATCCTTTTACGCTGGGACACCTGCACCTGGTGCGGGCGGCATTGCAACGCTGCGTGTACCTGTGTGTTTTTGTGGTGGAAGAAGACGCTTCCGTTTTTCCCTTCGATGTCCGGCTTGCACTCGTGCGGCAGGGACTTGGACAGGAGCCGAGGGCCATTGTGCTGCCTGCCGGTCCGTACATGGTGTCGCGGGCGAGCTTTCCATCGTATTTCACGGGTAAGACCGCACACAGCCGCATCCATGCGGAACTGGACAGCACCATCTTTGCCGTGCGTATCGCCAAGGTTTTGGATATCGGCGTCCGTTTCGTCGGGCAGGAACCCTCGTGCGAAGTAACGGCCCGGTATAATGCCGCGCTCAAGGAAATTTTGCCGCAACACGGCGTCGTCTGCGTGGAAATAGAACGCCTCAGCAGCGATACCCATGCGATCAGCGCCTCCAGGGTACGCGAACTGCTTGCCGGGCCGGATGCCGACCTCGCCCGGGACGATCTGCGAAAACTCGTTCCGGAAACAACGCTCGGCTTTGTGCAATCGGATGCGATGCTGGGCATACGCAATGCCTTGCGAAAACATCAAAACATATATTAGTGTCGCGTCAAGCGATAGCGGTTCAAGGCACATCAAAGAAGAGGCAACGGTATGAGCGGCATTAAGACGGCCATCGCCGGAACACTGGAATCCAACGACATCATGATCACCGTCTCGCCGTCACGGCAGGAAGGAAAAAACACCATCGCCGTGGAGAGTATCGTCATGCGGCAGTTCGGTCCTGCAATCATTGCCGCGATAGAAGACAGCCTCACGCAGTTTGAGGTCGGCTTCGTCCATATCGACGCCAGGGACAGAGGAGCTCTGGAATGCACCATCAAGGCCCGCATGGAAGCCGCTTTGCTGCGCTACAAGGAATTGCCGTCATGAAACGCTGCCGCAGCATGCTGTTCATGCCGGGCAACAATCCCGGCATGCTGGCCAGCGCGCAGAGCCTCGGCGCCGACTGCGTCATCTTTGACATGGAAGACGCCGTGGCGCAGACCGAAAAAGACGCGGCCAGAATTTTGATCCGCCATGCCCTGACATATATGCGGCCGCAGGGCGTGGGCGTCGCCGTGCGCATCAACGCGCTGGACACTGCCTTCTGGAAGGAGGACATCGCCGCCGTGGTGCGTGGAGGCGCGGATTTCGTCCTGGCTCCGAAAACGAACGGCCCGGACTACGTGCGGGAACTCATGGCCGGGCTGGAAGCAGCGGAGGCGGAGCACGGCGTGAAAGATGCGCGCATCGTCGTCTTCGCCCTTGTCGAAAGCGCTTTGGGGATTGAAAATGCCTTTGCCATAGCCTCGGCCCACAAACGTCTCGGCGGCATGTTGCTGGGAGCGGAAGACTTGACGGCGGAACTCGGCGCCAGGCGTAGCGCCGGGGGCGACGAAATCTTCCACGCGCGTTCGCGTATTCTCATGGCCTGCCGCGCCGCCGGGATACGGGCCATAGACACGCCCTTCCCCTTCGTGACGGATCTGGAAGCCCTGGCTGCTGACGCCGCCTTTGCCGCACAACTGGGCTTTGACGGCAAGGCCGCCATATCTCCCCACCATATCGTGACCATCAATGCCGCCTTTTCGCCGAGTCCCGAGCAGATCAACTGGGCCGGCCGGGTGATGGCCGTCGCCCGCCGCGCTGCCGGGGAGGGCAAAGGAGTCGCCTCCCTTGACGGAATGATGATTGACCTGCCCGTCATCAAACGGGCTGAGCGCATTCTTGCCATGTGCGACGGTCCGGTGGAGGATTTCCATGCGAACTGACAAATGCATCCCGGACATCGCCACCGCCCTGCGCGAGGCAGGCGTGCGCGACGGCATGACCCTGTCCTTCCATCATCATCTGCGTGACGGCGATTTCGTCGTGAACAGGGTGCTGGACGCGCTGGAAACGCTGGGCGTCGAAGGCATGCGCATCGCGTTGTCCTCCGTCTTTCCCGTGCATGAACCGTTGATCAGACACATCAAAAGCGGCCTTGTCCGCTCGCTCGACACCGACTATGTCAGCGGCCCGGTCGCTAAAGCCATTTCCAGCGGCATACTCGCGCAGCCCGTCATGTTTCGCTCCCACGGCGGCAGGCCCCGCGCCATCGGCGAAGGCAGCCTGCACATTGACATCGCGTGCGTCGCGGCGCCCTGCGTGGACGGTCTGGGCAATATCAACGGTTCCGGGGGGCCTTCGGCCTGTGGTTCGCTGGGCTATATCCTGCCCGATGCGGCACACGCCGGCAGGGTCATCGCCATTACCGACTTTGTCAGCAAAGAACCGCTGCGCTCTATTTCCATTCCACACAGCAGCGTGGATTATATCGTCAAGGTGGATACGATCGGCGATCCCGCCGGCATCGTTTCCGGTTCCATCAACCTGACGCGCGATCCGGTGGCGCACGCCATCGCCCGCAACGCCCAGGCCGTCATTCGCGCTTCAGGTCTGCTGCGCGACGGCTTCAACTACCAGACGGGCGCGGGCGGAGCCTCGCTGGCCGCCTCGCAATACCTGCGTGAGGACATGCGCCGCATGGGCCTGCACGGCGGCTTTCTGCTCGGCGGCATCACCAGATACATGGTGGACATGCTGGAAGAGAAGCTGTTTGACGCCATCTTTGACGTGCAATGCTTTGACTTGCACAGCGTGCGTTCCATCGCCGAAAACGCCGCGCACCACGAGATCTCTGCGGACAGCTATGCGAACCCCGGGCGGAAAAGCTGTTATGTGGACTTTCTGGACGTTGTGCTGCTCGGCGCATCTGAAGTGGACGTCAACTTCAACGTCAACGTGCATACCGATTCAAACGGCATGTTGATAGGCGGTTCCGGCGGGCACAACGACGCCGCCGCGGGCGCAAACATGACCATCATCGTCGCGCCGCTGGTGCGCGCGCGTCTGCCCATCGTGGTTGAGCGCTGCACCACCATCACCACGCCCGGCGCAAGCGTCGACGTGCTGGTCACGGAACGCGGCATCGCCATCAATCCGGCCCGCGCTGAACTCGCCGCCCGCCTGAAGGAAGCGCGTCTGCCCCTGTATTCCATCGAGGAACTGCGGGCCATGGCCCTCAACATTACCGGCACGCCGAAAAAACTGGCCTTGAGCGATCAGGTCGTCGGCCTTGTCGAATACCGGAACGGCACGATCATAGATTCCATTTATGCAATACGCGATTCTTGAAGCACGCGAACAGCGCTGGCGGCTGAAACAGGAACTTGCGCGGCGTTTTGGCGCCTGCGTGTGTAGCCTGTGCCTGAACATCCCGGGCCCGGATAAAAATCCGCCGGGAGCGGAGCAGGCGTTTGCGTTGCTGCAGGCGGCACTGCGCAGGGCGCATGCGCGCGCGGTAACGCGCACATTGCGCAACGCGTGTTGCGCTGCGATCATGCACGAAATCACCGGTCAAGGCGCTGACGGTTCCTACTGGCTTATGGCTTCACCCTTGCCGGGTTTTACGCTCAAACACATGGCCGTCAGGCTTGAACGCGAACATCCTCTGGGCCGTCTCGCGGATATAGATGTCCTCACGCACACATGCGAACCCGTTTCGCGCGCGGATTTGGATGTGCCGCCGCGCGCCTGCTTCCTGTGCGGCGAACCCGCGGCGTTCTGCCGTCGCAAACAGCATCACCCGCAGGAAACGCTCATGGCGTTTATCGGCGCAATGCTGCAGAGCGTGTCGCCACGATGGGATACGGACGCATGAAGAAAATCGAACGGTCTCACAGGGGAGATTGATGTCAATATGTCTCAGGGAAATGCGGCTTGCCGGCCTTGCTTCCGGCAGGCTGGCCTCCCTGGCCGTGCAGGCGGCTGTTCTGGAGGCCGCGACGACCCTGAAGCCGGGACTGGTTTGCATGGATACGCGGGGCATCCATAGTGATATGGATATCCGCACGCTCGTCGCCAGCGCCTTCAGCCTGCGCGTCTATTTTGCGCAGGCCGTGGAATGCGGGCGCCTCCACGCCGAGGCCGACCCCGGGGAGTGTCTCCGGCGCCTGCGCGCGCTTGGCCGTGCGGCCGAAAAAACTATGTTCGCCGCCACCGGGGGCGTGAACACGCACAAGGGGCTTATCTTCTCCCAAGGACTCCTCTGCGCCGCCATGGGACGTCTGGCGGTGCTGCGGGGCGCGGTCTGCGCCGCTGAAGTGTGCGCGGAGGTTGCCGTCCTCGCGGGGGGCATTGTTGAGCAGGATTTGGCGCCCTTGCGGCACACGGCCGGAGACGAGGAGGCGCGGCACGGCGCGGGGCGCGGACGCACTGCAGGCGAAGCGTTGTATCTGCGCTACGGCGAGACCGGGATACGCGGCGAGGCCGAACAGGGCTTTCCCCATGCGCTGATGGGTCTGCAAATGCTCTGGGATGCCTGTGCGCGCGGAGAATTCAACCGGGCTGTTCTCCATACCCTGCTCGTGCTGATGGCCGAGATACGTGACACGAATATCCTGTGGCGGGGCGGGCCGGACAAGCTGCGCACCATACAGACCCTGGCGCGCCGTGTACTGGAACTGGGCGGAACAGACACGCCCGCCGGGACAATGGCGCTGGAGGAACTGCGGAACTATTGCCTCGCGCAACGCCTCAGTCCCGGCGGCAGCGCGGACATGCTGTGCCTTGCGCTCTTCTTGTATCTCGTCGCCCAACCCGAGCGATGAACGCGCTTTTTATCTACGCCCTTTGCCCGGATGCTTTTTGTAGAGATGGCGGTACAGGTCGCTGTCCTGGTCTCGGTCGTAACCGTGCGGACCTTTATGACTACAGCCCATTTTGCGGGAGTCGACCCGGTAACGGTCGGAAATATCCTTCCAATTGCGACCGTTTTCGCGCATCTTGCGCACCTCGTGGGGGGAGATTTTCGCCTCCCTGGACATTCTCTCGATGCGGGTTTGTTCCAGCTTGTGTTCACGATCAATCCATTCCCGCTCATAGCGGCCGGCGTCCCGATCCCTTCTATGTTGATGGTATCTGTCGCGGGCATGGTCAGCGGCGTCCATCGCGTTGCTGATGTCGGAAAAAATCGATTTGCCGAACAATGCCGCGGAGACAGGTTGCGGCATCCCCAGGAGCAGTATGCACACCAGCAAAAGGCCGCCCATTACCCCATAGTTGCGCGTCATATCATGTCTCCTTGCGCTGATTGTTGGACAAAAAAGGGCCAGAGCCACTCATGCGTTGTATATTCACGAACACCTTGCAGGTCAAGGTGACCGGAAAACGATTGCCCGTCAACCGCTCCGCGCCGGCATTCGCCTGGGCCTTGCCACGCTTGCCGGGAGTCGCCGCCTTCACGCCACTTGTATGCCGCCTCACAATATGCGAGTTTTTGAGTATCTTGACTTTTTTTGTCTGAGGGGCATTGGTGGGTTTTTGTGATAGCCGCTGCCGCAGGTGGTTATTTTTTTTACAAATTCAAAACAGGATGGGGCGGTATGGTCGCATCTCTTTTCGCCATCAGCGTGGGAGCGTCCGCAGGGGCTATCCTGAGATGGTTTCTCA
>JAIRVN010000174.1 GCA_031253875.1 Deltaproteobacteria bacterium
CGAGTTGGACACGGGAGAGCAGTTCGGGAATATTGACAATGTCCTGTTGTCCGTAGGCCAGCATATGCGCCAGATCAAGGCAGACGCCGAATCCCGCGTCCACGATGAGGGGCGTCAGGTCAACGAGGCCACAATTGTCAGTGTTTTCGAGCAGCAGCGGCTGATCGCATCGCGCATGCCACAGTTCGGCGAAGGCTGCCAGCAGTCCCTTGCGGGCAGGCAGATCCGGCGCGTGCAGCACAGCCATGCGGGGCTGCAGCGCCTCCACTTTGCGCATCAGGCGCAAAGCGCAGTCGGCTGACGCTTCCGGTCCGGCCTGCCAGGGCAGATCCACCGGCAAATGCACATGCCAAGAGAAAGGAAACTCTGCCAACGCATCGGGCAGGTCGTGTTCCGTATAGGCGAGGCAGGCTGCAGTTTCAAAGAAGCACAAAGCTATTTCCTGTATTTTTCCGTCCGCGCGCTCTGCGAGAAAGCGGGCGTTTTGCGCTACTGTTCCGGGAATAACGCAGGAAGGCGCGGCGATGGTCGCCATCGTGGAAGCCTTTTGTATGCCTTGCGTGCAAGGGCGTTCTTCTACAAAGCCGTGTGTACAGGCGTTGTCGTCAAGCAGTTTTTTTCGGCGGCAGCCGGAGCTGGGAGTTCCAGTGAAAGAGCAGCCAGGCATTCTGCGGCGCCGTGACGACAAAAGAATCGATATGCGCCATACCTCGTTCCTTGGCATACACGGCAGCGATATGGGCTTTGGGCAACATGGCGCGCAGGTGGTGCAGTTGCTCCCAGGTGAGGCTGATGACATGCTGACGGCGGTCGGCGGTACCCATGCGCCCTCCCCGGGCACTACCGAAATTGTTCAAATTTATTCCCGGAAGTTCACCTGTTTGCGTTCAATTTTTGCTTTGGATGCCAGCAGATTCACAAAATTTTGGAAGCTTTCTTCTTTGCGGGATCTGTTCAACGAATCGATAAAGGAGACGGCAATGTTTTTCCAGCTCTCTTCCTGCGGCGCAAAACACTTGTCCAGGCGCAGGAGAACGGCGCCCTGTTCCACGGCAAAAGCTGCATCAATCCAGATGCCTGTCTGCGCGTTGAAGACGGCCTTCGACACATGCGCGTCCGCGCCAAAATCGGCGACAGGCTCCGTGCGCCCCATCGGCGCGGATTGTTTGACGCGCGCGGCAAGCGCGGCAGGCGCCTGCCCATCGCCCATGTCCCTGCGGATGCGTTCAGCCGCGGCAAGGGCCAGTTCGCGCGCTTTTTTCCGGGTCAGGCTGGCCTGTATTTCCTCTTTGACCTCAGCCAGATCCCGTACTTTTTCCGGAACGGCGGCGCGGATTTTAGCGACGATAAAGCCCGTGCCTTCAGGCGTCTTGGCTTCCAGCGGCGTATCCGGGCTGGAGCCGGCGGGAACGGCAAGCAGCGTGGCCGCGCCTTTGGCGTCCACCCCCAGTTTGGCTTGCAGTTCGGCAGCGGTGGAAAAACCTGTGTTCCACACTTCAAGCCCTGCAGCCCTGGCGGCTTTGTCCATGTGCGTGCCGATGATGTTGGCTTCAATCAGCGAGTCGAGCACATCGCGCAGATGTTCGGCTGCTTTCTGTTCCGCCAGGAGAATGCGGATTTCATCGCGCATTTCGTCGAACGATCGCGTGCGCTGCGCTTCGTATGCTTCCATTTTGATAAGGTGCAGGCCGAACTGCGTGCGTACGGGTTCGGAGATTTGCCCAGGCTTCAGCGCAAGCGCCGCTGTTTCAAAAGCGGGAACCGTCTGGCCGCGCTGGATCCAACCAAGTTCTCCGCCGTCCGGAGCTGAACCTGGATCCTGCGACTGCTGCTTGGCAAGAGCGGCAAAGTCCGCGCCCTTTTTCAGCTTGGCGGTGGTAGCTTCCAATGTCTGCCGGGCTTTTTGCACATCGCTTTCCGGGGCGTCTTCCGGCAGGCGCAACAGAATATGGCGCAGGCGCATCCGTTCCGGCTGTGTAGCGTCAGCCTGGTTGCGTTCGTACCATGCGGCGGCGTCTTCGTTCGCCACGCTGTCGGGCTTGGCAAGTTTTTGGGCGGTGACAAGCACATAGTCCACATCGCTGGCGGCGGGCAGGGTAAAGGCGGCGCGGTTGCTTTCGTATTCGGCGCGCACTTCGTCTTCGCCCAGCGTGACCTTGCCGAGATAATCCTCAAACGGGAAAAGTAGATAGGAGACTTGGCGCCGTTCCTGGGTAAAATCGAAAATCATGCGGGCTTCGGTTTCGGAAACACCGACCGATGCGGTAACCGCGTTGTGCAGCTTCTGAACCAGCAATTCCTGGCGCATCCGGCCTTCAAAACTGCCGGGCGTGGTACGTTGCAGTTCCAGCACACGAAGGTAGGTCTTGGGATCGAACTCTCCGTTTTGGTTCAAAAAAATGGGATTTTTCTCGATCATTCTGCGCAGTTCCAGAGGGCTGACGTTGAAGCCGGTGCGTTTGGCCTCCTGGCGCAGTAAGGCGCCCGCAATCAACATCTGTTCCGCCTGCTGCTGCAGGTTCAGCGAACGCAACTGCTCCGAGGTGATATTCGGGTAATTGCTGCGGATGTTTTCTTCCATGCGCTGCATTTCGCGCGCGAGATCCTGAGCGTGTATCGTTTCATCGTTGACAATGGCCGCGACCGTGGGGGGCGTGCTGTGCATTCTGCCGATGCCCCAGAAGACAAATACCAGAATAATGATGCCGAAAGCGGCTTTTATACCCCAAGACTGGGCATTGGCGCGTATATAATCCAGCATGGTTTCTCCGTTATGTAGCGGGGGGGTTGTGCCATGAAGCAGGGAAGCGTGCGTCTTATTCGACCAGCATGCCCATTTCTCTGTATTCATTAAGTTTATTACGTAGCGTGCGCACGGAGATACCGAGCAGCTCCGCGGCGTGAGTGCGGTTGCCGGCAGTAGCCTCCAGGCCTTTCATGATCATGATGCGCTCCATTTCATGCAGAGGAATCACCGCTCCGGCCGCAATGGATTGCGCATCGCCCGTAGTGACTGCCCGAGCGGGGCTGTGGAGAGACTCGGCCTCATGTTCCTCAAAGAGGGGCCAGTCGTCGGAATCCATCAAAAAATGCCGGGGGGTGATGATGCGTCCGTTTGCCAGCAATACGGCGCGTTCCATCAGATTCTGCAACTCGCGCACGTTCCCCGGCCAGTCGTGCCCGCGTATCCAGGTTACGGCTTCCTCGGAGAGCACAGTGGGCGCGAGTTTGTATTCTTTGATATACAGATCGACGAAAAAGCGAGTCAACTCCAGCACATCTTCGCCGCGTTCGCGCAGGGCGGGCAGGCGCAGGGGGATGACATTGAGGCGGAAAAAGAGATCCTGGCGAAATTTGCCTTCTTTGACCCATTCTTCCAGATTACGGTTGGTGGTGGCCAGGATGCGGACATCCACGCGGAGGGTTTCCGTGCCGCCTACGCGGTCGATTTCATTCTCTTGGAGTACGCGGAGCAGTTTGGCCTGCAGGGCCAGGTCCATTTCGGAAATTTCATCAAGCAGGATCGTGCCGTCGTTGGCCAATTCAAACTTGCCCATTTTTCGGCTGATGGCGCCGGTAAAGGCTCCCTTTTCGTGGCCGAAGAGTTCGCTTTCCAAAAGGTGTTCGGGCAGAGCTGCGCAGTTTACGGCCACAAAGGGGCCGCCCGCGCGGTCGCTCCAGGCGTGCAGGCAGCGAGCGAACATCTCCTTGCCCGTGCCGGATTCGCCGGAAATAAGCACCGTGGCCTTGGATTTTGCCACCTGCCGGGCCAGAGCCAGCACGCGCTGTATGTTCGGGTGCTGTCCGACGATCAACGGACCGCCCGTGGGCCACTGGGCCTTGCGCCCGCCCAGGATGGAATGCGGAGGAGCAGGCGTGGCTGTCTGCGGTCCCTTGGCCGCGGTGAGTATTTTCTCGAAAATCAGAGGTTCGAGCCAGTAATCGTGCGCGCCCAGAGTGAGATAGCGGGAGGCGTCCTCCGCATTGCCTTTTTCTGCGATGACAATAACCGGGGGAAAATTAGGGTCGTCGGCACCTACGGCCAGCAGATCCTCAACGCGGTAACCCGGAAGGCTGGGGCGGGAGAAGACGATGCCAGGGCCCGATTGGCGGACGAAGACTGAAGCGCCTTTCAGATTTTCGGCGATGCCTACCTCATAGCCCGCCTCCCGCAACTGGGGATAGATGCCGGTAACGGACTGCGCAGGAGCAAGAAAAAGAATGCGCCGCGTTGACATATCAGTAAAGTCTACTCGCAAATGCAACACATGGCAAGCAAAGGAAACGTGCACGATCCAGCCATTCGGCGGGGTCTTCAAACAATCTTTTCAAGATCCAGGCCGCGCATGTAGGCGGCCAGCACCGCGTCCACGATACAGCCGCGCATGCCCCGGCGATCCATGTAGTTTATCCCGCAAATGGTCACTCCGCCGGGCGAGCAGACCATATCCTGCAATGCCGCGTGGTCTGCTTCGGTTCCCTGCGCCAGTTTGGCGGAGCCTGCGAACAAAACGTTCACCAGGCGCGCGGCTTCCGTTTTTGTAAAGCCCAAGGTCACGGCAGCCTGCGTTAGCGACTGCATCATGTAAAACACGTATGCCGGACCTGCGCCGAACACCGCCGTAAAGGCATTGAATTTTTCATCGGGCAGTTCAACGGCCGTGCCGATGGAGCCGAAAAGTTCCATCACTGTTTTTTTCTGTTCCATTTTCAGAGCCGGGTCGTCCAGGCACAGGGCGTACATGCCCGCGCCCACCAGGGCCGGAGTGTTGGGCATTACGCGCACTACGGGACACGCGCCGTCCACAGCTTGCTTCAGGCTGTCCAGCGATACTCCGGCAGCCACAGATAGCAACAGGGTTTCGGATTTGAGGTGCGGCTTGATTTCCCGCAGCACCTGTTCAACCAAATGCGGCTTGAGGGCTATAATGACCATGGTTGCGCCTCGCACCAGCGAAATCATGTCCGCCACGGCGCGCACGCCCTTGGCGATCAGCGGGCGCATGCGTTCCCGGTCAAGGTCATAACCATAGAGGGTGTGGCTTGCGCGTTCGGCAAAGCCGGCAAGAATAGCCCCTCCCATGTTGCCGCAACCTATGCAGCCTATACTGAGGACAGTCCGTGAATGCATGGAGTCGCTCTCTTGGGCTTTGTGTTGCTCTACACTGGGCTTATCCCACTATTTCAATGCCGCTGAAGAAATATGCGATTTCAAACGCGGCGCTTTCCGGCG
>JAIRVN010000177.1 GCA_031253875.1 Deltaproteobacteria bacterium
CTTCATTCCGCTGCCGCTGCCCTGCTGGACATGGTTACGGACATCACCACGCACGCAGCCCTGGACACAGGACAGCTGCAATGCGCACATCAGGCTTTTTCACTCAGGGCAAGTCTGAAAACCTGCCTGGAACTATTCCGTCCATCCTGCGCAGAAAAAGGGCTGGAACTGGAGCTCCAGATTGCGGATAACCTGCCGCCTGTTCTGCTGGGAGATGAATTCCGTTTGCGCCAGGCGCTCGGCAACTTGGTGGGCAATGCGGTAAAATTCACAGAACACGGCGGCATCCGCGTGCACGCCGAGGGCGAGAACATGGACGGCGACGAATATATGCTGCATCTGAAGGTGCGGGATACCGGCCCCGGCATTGCGGCGGAGGAACAGGCGCGCATCTTTGAACGCTTTGCCCGAGGCGATCAAGGCCAGATGCACTGCACACCGGGCACAGGCCTCGGACTCGCCATCACGCGCGAACTGGCGGGCTTGATGCGCGGAGCGCTTTCGCTGGAAAGCAGGCTCGGCGAAGGGAGTTGTTTCACGCTCAGCCTGCGCTGCGCTTTACCCGCAAAAACGGCTGGCGCCCCAGTTTGCCGTGATGCTTCGTCAGAGCGCTACCCAAAAACGACGGGGGCGCAAGAACCGTCCGCCATCCCGGCACGCGCTCCAAAAGCGCTATGCATTGTCCTTGCGGAAGACAACAAGGTCAGCGCGTATTTTCTCCAGGAAATATTGCAGCAGGCCGGACACAGCGTTGCGGTAGCCGGCGACGGCTTCGACGCGCTGGCGCTGTTACGGAATACGCCTGTGGATCTCGCCATTCTGGATATCCACATGCCCGGCATGAACGGTCTTGAGCTTGCGCAATGCATCCGCAAAGGCGATGCGGGCGTTGATCCGGCACTGCCGATCATCAGCATTACCGCTTCGCGGAGCGAAGAAATGCAAACACGGCTCAGGCAGCTTGACGTGCGCGTCCAGGCGGAAAAGCCGCTCGGCGCCGGACAGCTCCTGCAACTCATAGCGGAAGCGTATGGAAACAACGATGCGCGGAACACGGAACGCGACATGGAAACCGTCTTCGATCTTGTTGCAGCCCTGGCCAGGGTGGACGGCAAGCATACGCTGCTGCGCAAGCTCGCCGGCGTGTTGCTTGAGGAACTGCCGCTGCAGGAACAGGCGCTTGCACAGGCAATGGAACAGAACAATCTGGCGCATGTCCATCATCTGGCCCATGCGCTGAAAAACTCTGCGGCCATGCTACACCTGCTGCGGCTCCAGGCAACCGGCGCGGCCCTGGAGTATGCCGCCCTCGCGCGGCAGGACTGCCGGCGGGCATGGCAATCGCTTCAAGAGGCAATGCCCGTGGCGCAAAGCGCATTGCGCGCATATGTAGACAGCCGGATGCACGCGATATGACAAAGCTGCTCGTGGTGGATGATGAAGCGCTGGTGCGCGCTCTGGTGGAAGAGGTGGCCGGCGGCCTCGGCCTTGATGTGCTCGGCGCGGGTACGCTGGCGGAAGGCTTGGCGCTGGGGTATGAAGGCGTGGATGTTGTGTTGCTGGACGTCTTGCTGCCGGACGGCAACGGGCTTGAACGCATTAAAGATTTCAGCCGCTTGCCGTCGCGCCCGGAAATACTGATTATCAGCGGACACGGTGACGGCGATGCTGTCGAAACGGCATTGCGTTCCGGCGTCTGGGAATTTCTCACCAAGCCGTTGAGCGTTCAGGAACTGACCCAGGCTGTCAGCCAGCTTATGGCCTACCGGCTCGGCAAACCGCATCGGCAGGAAACAACGCCCCTGGCGCGCATGGGCATCATCGGCAACAGCCCGCAACTGACGATGGCCTTGCACATGCTGGCGGAAGCCGCGGCCAGCAACGTCAATGTATTGCTGTTTGGAGAAACCGGGGCAGGCAAAGAACTCTTCGCACACGCGCTGCACAAGAACAGCGCGCGCGCCGCCCGTGCCTTCGTGACCGTGGATTGTGCCGCGCTGCCCGCAAACCTGGTGGAAAGCCATCTGTTCGGACATACCAAAGGAGCCTTTACCGGCGCGGATCGCAGCCGTGAAGGCCTGCTCGTGGCCGCTCACCAAGGCACGCTGTTTCTGGATGAAATCGGGGATCTGCCCGCCGTGATCCAGGGCAGCTTTCTGCGCGCTCTTGAGTTACGACGCTTCCGGCCCGTGGGCGACATACGGGAGGTGGAAAGCCAGTTCCGGCTTGTGGCCGCGACCAACCGCGATCTGGAACAACTTGCGGCGCTGGATCTGTTCCGCAGCGATCTGCTCTTCCGGTTGCGCGGGGTCAGCATCCACATTCCCCCGTTGCGGGATCGCGTGGAAGACATCCCCGATCTGGCGCGGCATACGGTCATGCGCTTTTGTGCGCAGCATGCCATGCCCGCCAAAGAAATCACAGACGGATGCCTGAATCTGCTGATCAGCTACGCCTGGCCCGGCAACGTGCGCGAACTCTTCCACACCATGACCAGAGCCTGTGTGGCCGCAGGACGCCAGGACCGCATCTTTGCCGGACACCTGCCCACCGAGTTGCGGGTTGCCGTGGCGCGCCGCAAAATAGACGGTCCGCCGCCGGCCTCGTTTCCGGAGCAGGGTGTTTCTTCGCTTGGAGACATGCCCAGTCTGCGCGAATGGAAAACCCGCGCGGAAGCCATGTATGTCGAGCAACTGTTTGCACACTGCCGAGGCGACATACGAAAAGCGGCTGATATTGCCGGACTTTCGCGGGGACACATGTATGAACTCCTGAAAAAACACGGCAAAAACAAGGAATAGCGCGCGCCAATGCGTCTGATGCTGTACAGTGCGGCGGGCCAGTTGCCATTTTGCTGAAGAATTTGTACACACAGCAAAAAGTTATGATGCGGCGCACCAGGCATGCGGGCGCCTGCTGACGAATACCAACAGCATGGCAAGGGTTTCGGGATATGACTGCCCCCAGAACCATCAAGGGATATGTGGCGGCGCTGCCGATAAGCGCGGATGAAACACAAGCCCGCGTTGCGGTGGAAGAGGACGGCATCGCGTACCATGTTATCCGTCGCGGAGCGGGAGTGGATCTTGACGAGCATCTGAGCGCCCTGGTGCAGGTCACAGGAATGGCACACCAAGATACAGACGAAAACTGGCTGATCAATGTGCGCGCCTATGAACTGCTGGAAGACGACAGCTGGCTTGAGGACGAATAGCAAGGGCAAACGGGAGGCTACAACAACTGCAACTGCTGCCCGGTTGCGCGGCTGCGGGCCACCAGGGCGGAACTTTTGCAGTGCCGCCGTATGGCTTCAAGAAAGGGGGAAGGTTCCAGCCGGACATGCTGCCCAAACACTTGCCGCTGCGCCGCGTGGCTGATAAACAACGCTTCGCGCGCGCGGCTGGCGCCTACATAGAAAAGCCGCAATTCTTCCGACACGGCCACTTCGCGGTCCAGGCCCGACGCATCTTCCTCCCCGCCGCTTCGCTCCAAGGGCACGATCCCCTTTTCCAGCGCCGGCAAAAAAACCGCCCTAAATTCAAGACCCTTGGCTGCATGCAGGGTCAAAATCCTCACCTGCTCCGAACGTTCGCGCACCTGTTCCACATCCTGCATGAAATGCACCTGCGTAAACAGCTCTTTCCAGCCCCTCGTCGCGCCCCACAGCTTTTCCAACGCGACCAGCGCAGAAGACGTACGAAACAGCGGATCAAAGGGCGCCTGCCCTTCAAGCGCGGCAGCCACAGCAGCCGGGCCTTGCAGCCAAATGTCCGGGGACACTGCGAAGTCGTCCGGTTCCGCCCCCCGAGAGGCGCGCACCTCCCCCAACCCGAGAAAGCGTTCGGCTCCGGCCAGCAGCAACGCCACGCGCGGTTCATGCCAGAACGCCTCCTGTTCCGGGACGGAACACTGGATATGGAACTGCTCCAGGGCGTTTTTGTAAAGAGGCATGAGCGCCCGCATACGCACCAGGATGGCGATTTCGCCGGGGCTGCAAGCGTTTTTCAAATGCCCCACGTCAACGCCATGCTCCTGGTCGCTCAGGCTGTGTGATCCGCTGCCAAGCAGCGCGCGCACGCGTTCCGCGATCCAGCGGGCTTCGGCCTTCTCACCCGGCGCAGAAAACAGGCGCAGGCAGGCCGGGCCTTGCCGCACGGCGAGTAGAGCAGCACCTTCGTCATGTGGAGGCAGAATCGCGCCGGCAAGCGCAAGCACGTCAGGTACGCTGCGATAGCTTTGAGTAAGGCGGAAAAGCGTCAGTTCCGGCCAGACGCTTCGTAAGACCGCAAACAGCCCGGGTTGCGCGCCGCGAAAGGCGTAAATCGCCTGATCCGGATCGCCGATACCGAAAAAGCCCTGTCCGTCCGGGGGGAGCAGGGCGCGGATAAGCGCCCATTGCAGTGGGGACAAATCCTGGATCTCATCAACCAGCACATGCCGCCAGGGGCGCGGCGCGCCTTCTTCCAGCCGCGCCAGCCAGAATTCCAGCAGATCCGTATAATCCGCAAGACCCAATTCCGCCTTGGCATCCTCGTAGCGCCCGCGCGCGGGCGCAATATCTTCCGGGCAGGGCTGAAGGCGTTCACGCGCCAAGGAAAAGCGTTCCCAGGCCTTGCGGATGCGACGCGCAGGCACATCGGGATTCACAGCCCGGAACAGGCGCAAAGCGGCGTCTTCGGAAAGCAGCATGGGCGGTTGCGTGCTCAATTTATGCCACATGCTGTACGCCAGAGCATGCAGGGTATCGGCCGTGGGCAGCCGGGCAGCCGGACCAAGGGTATGCCGCAGACGTTCTTCAAGCTCGGTTGCAGCACGCCGCGTGAAGGTCAGGGCCACAAGCTGCGAGGCGCGCACGCCTTGGTGCAACAAATGCGCAAGACGCCCGACCAACACGCGCGTTTTGCCCGCCCCCGGCCCAGCCAGCGCCAGGACAGCCTGCGGTCCGGCCTCAAGCGCGGCGCGCTGTTCCGGAGAAAATTGCGGAAGCGACGGCTGGACCTGGTCTGGAGAAAGCTCTGCCGGCCCATCCGCCAACGGGACGATTCTCGGGAGACCCTGCTCTGGCAGTTCGTGACCGCCTTGCGGCACCGAACTGTCCATAAGCAGTCCGGGCGCTCTCGCATCCTGCCTGCGCGTTCGGGTGAAGGAGTTTCCCGCTTGCCCTGACGGCTGTATCTCCAACAGCGCGGCGCGGCGTTTGCCGCTATCCGCGAAGGCGCGGCGTTCGGCCTCGTCAAATACGCGTATCACGCCGTATTCGCCGTCATATCCGCCCTGCTTGATCACCCTGCCGTCACGCATACGCGCTATGGCTTCGCCGAACAGATCCCAGTACCGGCGCAATTCGGCAAGCGGCGTTGCGTGCAAGATCCGCAACTCCGGCCCGAAGCGTTCCAGAAGCGCGGCGTAACGCTCCACAACCTTGCGGCTTTTGACGCCCACGCCAAGCAACTCGCTCAAAATCTCCGGCAAGGGAATGATCGAGGCAAAGTCGGGCTCATCAAGGCGCGCGGGCGCGTCCCGATCCGCCAGGGCAAGCACGCGGTGCAGCACGCCCACGGTCAGGGGTTTGCCGCAGGCCGGACAGATATTCTTCAGCTTGAGGCTCTCCCGGGGTTCAAGCACAATACCGCAAGCTCTATGCCCGTCGAGGTAATATTTGCCTTCTTCGGGATAGAATTCCAGTGTGCCCGCATACGCGCAGGCAGCCGGACGTCCGCGCAGGGCATTGAAGATGCCGTCATAGGAAGGCGTACCGGCAAAGCGCGTGGTTTCTCTGCCCAGATTTTCCCCGGAATGGGCATCGGAATGAGAGACCATGCGGAAGCGATCCAGAGCGCTCCAGCGGCGGTTCATGGCCGGATCGGAGGAAAGCCCTGTTTCCAGAGCAAAGATCTCTCCCGTCAAATCGCCGAAGCAGTCTTCTATATGGTCAAAGCCGGATTTCGAGCCGAAAAGCGAAAACCAGGGCGTCCAGATATGGGCGGGAATCAGCGCGGCCCTGCTATCTGTTTCTAAAACCATTTCAAGCAGATGCCTGCTATCCAGGCCCAGAATGGGCCGCCCGTCGGACGCGAGATTGCCTATCTGTTCAAGACGCCGACACAAACGCTCGGCCGCGTCGAAATCCGGCATATAAACCAGATTGTGCACCTTTCGCACCTGGCCGCCGCGTTTGTAGATGCTGCTGATTTCCGCCTGGAGCATAAACAGCGGCTGGGGCGCATGCCCCGCAAGCGATGCGAACTGCGGCAACAGATGCGCAGCCCGCACAGGATCTTTCAGGAGGTAGAGGCCGGATGTCTCGTCCGGGGTCAAAGCTTCCCGCAACTCGGCTCGCCAGGCGGGATGGGTGAAATCTCCCGTGCCCAGTACGGCAACACCTTTGACGGCAGCCCAAGCAGCCAGCAGGGGCGCAGTCAACTGCTTGCTGGTGGCCCGCGAAAAGCGGGAGTGGATATGTAAATCCGCTATGAATACCATGCAAAAACCCTTGCGGCGGTTGAAGTATAGATATTTTTTAGATACTGCAAGGACCAAAGAAATTCAAGCTGTCCCGCCAAACCATAAGTAATCTCGACATCGCCTAAAAAGATGCCATGTTATGTGCTAAATACAGTGTGGTATGATGTGTAATGACGGCTGCCTATTGCCGCTTGCGTCAACCCCGCGCTCCCACAGTACAGGCACACGTATCCGCGCGCCCTGCGCATCCGAACAGCACACATGCCCATGCTCGCTGCCATGCAGATACAGACGGCGGGTTATATCCACATCCATCCTGCAATATGCGGCAATCTGCTCCAGCCTGCCCTCTTTCCACCAGCGCAGGGCCGCCATGCCGTCGGCGCTTTTCCCGGCGTTCAACGTTGCCTGGGCCAGATTGTCCAGCGACACCCTGCGCCCCAACTGCCGATGTACATGCACAAGCAGGTCCAGGGTGGGCAGATCGTGCAGTCGGACATCCGCAAACGGTTGCAGCACGGCATAGTCAAAACCGAGAATATTAAAACCCACCACCAAATCCGCCTGCGCCAACAGGCGAAACATCTCCGGCAACGCATCCTGCTCAAAAGGCAGAAAGGCGTCCGTTGCGGCGTCATACAAGACCGCGACACTCACGCCCATATCCCCGGCCCTGTGCCAGCCGCCCACCTCCCGGGCGCTGCGCCGGGTTTCCACATCCAGCACCATATACTGCCGATCTTGCATGCGCAAAAGCTACGCCTCCAACACCCGGACGACCCTTGCCGGCACTCCGGCCGCCAGGCAGTTTTCCGGAACATCGCGAATCACCACGCTTCCGGCGGCCACAATGCTGCCCCGCCCGATGCGCACGCCCTTGAGGATGCAACAATGCATGCCGATCCAGACGTGCTCGCCGATGTCTATCCCGGCGTCGCGTTCGTAGCCGGGCTCGATATGTCGTTGCTCAGGCGGCCAGGGCGCGTGGAAGTCGGAATCCACCAGCACGCAACCAGGGGCAATCATTGTGTGCGCGCCGACACGTATGGTTTTCGAGCGCGCTGCGATGGAGGCGCCGCTCAACTCCACGCCCTGCTCCAGCACAATCGTCGCTTCCGGGCCCAGCGTTTTCAGGCGCACGGGCATCACTACGGCCGCTGTAGCGCGGCGAGGACAGGAAACCAGGCTGGCGCCATCACCAATATAGATGCGGCTTTTGGGCCAGCGAGCCAAAATCACAGTGCCGGCGGCGCGCACGCCGCACCCGCATTCAATGCCGAACAAGGCCGCCTTACAGCGCAGGGCCAGCGTACCCCACACGCCGCTCCACCAAGCCTGCCCGCGAATAATCAGCAAACTTGCGATATCTTGAGGCGTTGCGCACCGTGCGCGCAATTTTTGCAGGAAAGAGACCATACGCACTCCTTGGCGTCCGGAATAATCTGCTGTATCTTACCGAGAACATCAGCCAGAGCAACAAACAGGAAAACAAACTATGCATTTTGCCATTCTGATGATTGTAGGCGGCCTGGTGGGAGGCCTGGTGTCGGGCAACAAGGGGCGCAATGTTCTGGGCTGGACCATAGCCTGCGGCGTGATGCCGCTTTTGCTGCTGGTATTGTTTGCACTGCCCGCACTGCCAAAGCCGGGGGTCAGCCGCGTGTGCCCGCACTGCCTGCGCATCATTCCCTGGCAAGCCAGCATATGCGCGTACTGCCGCCAAGCTGTGGGCGAACCCGTGGGAACGCCCTGCGCGTATTGCGGCAGCA
>JAIRVN010000199.1 GCA_031253875.1 Deltaproteobacteria bacterium
CGCTTGCGCCATCGCGCGTGAATGCGTAGCCTTACCCGGCGTCTTCGCGTTTTTTGGAGGATATGCCGGATGGATCATATCGTCGTTATCGGCGGCGGCCTTGCTGGTTGCGAGTGCGCGTATCATCTTGCGCGCGCCGGTCTGCGGGTGACGCTTTTCGAACAGAAACCCGCGCGTTTCTCACCCGCGCACAGTTCGGAGAACTTGGCGGAACTGGTGTGTTCCAATTCCCTGCGTTCGAATGACCTGAGCTCGGGCGTCGGATTGCTGAAGCAGGAAATGCGCGAACTCGGCAGCCTGGTGATGGAGGCGGCGGAAAAGACGCGTGTGCCTGCGGGTAAGGCGCTGGCGGTGGATCGGGAACTTTTTTCCCGCCTGATCAGCGAACGCATTGCGGCGGAAGCGAATATCACGCTGGTGCGCCGGGAGATCACCGGACTCGACGATCCGGCTGTACACGCGGCATCGCGTGTGGTGGTGGCCGCCGGGCCTTTGGCTTCGGATGCCCTGGGCGCGAGCCTGTCGGAGCTGACAGGCGGACACTTGTATTTTTATGATGCCATCGCGCCTATTGTGCTGGGGGATTCGGTGGATATGAACATAGCCTTTCGTGGTACGCGCCATGCCGACCCGGAAGGCGACAAGCCCGGCGATTATCTGAAGTGCCCGATGAACAAGGAAGAATACCTGAATGTTCATAACGCGCTGTGCGGCGCGCGCGTGACGCCCACGCGGGATTTTGAGAAGGAGCTTCACTTCGAGGGTTGTATGCCGATTGAAAGTCTGGCTGCGCGCGGGGAACGCACCCTATGTTTCGGGCCGTTCAAGCCGGTGGGTTTTTTGGATCCGCGCACCGGCAGACGTCCTTGGGCGCTGGTACAGTTGCGGACGGAGAACCTGAACAGCAGCGCATACAATTTGGTCGGCTGCCAGACCAAGCTCGTCCAGAGCGAACAGGCGCGGGTTTTCCGGCTCATTCCCGGTCTTGCCCAAGTGGAATTTTTGCGCTATGGCAGTATGCATCGTAATAGTTATGTGGACGCGCCGCGGGTTTTGGATGAGGAACTTGCGTTGCGGGCCAGGCCGCAGGTGCATCTGGCCGGGCAGATCTGCGGAGTGGAAGGCTATGTGGAGTCAACGGCCTGCGGCTTATGGGTGGGTATGTTGCTTGCGGCAAAGACGCGCGGTCGGGCGCTTGCGCTGCCGCCGCCGGAAAGCGCGCTTGGCGCGCTGCTCGGGCATTTGCGGCGCGCGGCGAAGCGTTTTCAGCCATCGAACGCGCATTTCGGGCTGATGCCGGAGCTGCGGGAACGGGTGAAAAAGCAAGAGCGCCGAGCACGCTATGCCGAGCGCGGCAGATCAGCCTTTGCCGCTTGGAAGCACGATCAGGGAATCGTGCTGCATGGGGCGGTATGCACAGAGCGGCGAGACACGCCGCCGGAGTGAGCTGGAAAACGTATTATGCGCGCAGCGATACGCGCAAGGCTGAGTGCTTCCGGCAGCCGCAAATCATACCTTTGTCGGAGTATGTTATGTATCCCACGAAAAGCGCGCTGGTCTATTTCAGCCCCACGGGAACCACGAAGGCTGTGCTCGGCGCCATTGCCGAAGGCCTTGGCCTGCCGACTACCCATATTGATGCGACCTTGCCTGCGCATCGCGCCCAAGACCACGAATTGGACGCGGATACGCTGCTTGTGTTGGGCTTTCCCGTCTATTACGGCAGGGTGCCGCTGATACAGGAGGAGATTCTGCCCCGTTTGCACGGAGATGTACGATACGCGTTACCCGTGGTGGTATACGGCAATCGCGCCTATGAAGACAGCCTGCGTGAGCTTGGCGATCTGTGCAGGCAGAAGGGGTATGCGCTTGCCGCCGCCGCGGTGTTCATCGCGGAACATTCCTACAGCACCGAGATGGGGACGAAGCGTCCCGATGACGTAGACAGAGCGCTTGCGCGGCATTTCGGCGCGGAGGTCATGATTTCGTTGAAGGCCGGAAAGACGCTTGATTGCGACATGCTGCCGGGCAATGTGCCCTATAGGACATACGGCCCTAAACCGCCCATTGTGCCGGAAACAAACGAAGCCTGCATTGCCTGCAACGAGTGTGTTGGGTTCTGCCCCACCGGGGCCATTGCCAGTGAAGATCGCTCGACCGACGTGCAACGCTGCATTTTGTGCGCGGCCTGTATCAAGAAGTGCCCGTGCGAGGCGAAATTCATCGGTTTTGCGCCTATGCAGGAACGCATCCGGGCCATGGCGGCTGCCAACCGGGAGCCGAAACAGCCGCGGCTTTTCCTGCCGGAATAGGCTCTGAAAAAAGTGTTTTCTGGTCGTTTTTACGGTAAAAAGGAACGCTGATGCATCTGCCCAGGCTGGCTCCCGGATGAGCCTCGCTGCCGCACTCTGGTTCGTTCTCGGCTGGTTTCTGGCGGGTTTCGTCAACGGCATAACCGGATTCGGCGCGGCTATGGTCGCCATGCCCCTGGTCACTCAGGGCATGGACATCACGCTGGCAGTGCCCGCCTGTTCCCTTATGGTCTGGGTAGTGAGTCTGGAACAAGGCTGGCGCTACAGAGGGCATACGGACTGGCGCCGCATCAGGCCCGTGCTTATCGGCGCGCTTCCCGGCGCGCTTATCGGGTTTATGGTGCTACGGCATCTGCCGCCGCAGCATCTCAAGCTTGCCCTGGGAATGTTCCTGCTGATCTATGCCTGCTGGGGGCTCTTTTTAGAAGACGGCAAAGCGCGTGTCATCGGCGCTGTTTGGGGCTATGCAGCGGGCCTTTTGTCCACCATCTTCGGCAGTGCCTTCAGCTTCAACGGGCCGCCGCTTGCCGTATACGCCTCGCTTTCCGGATGGGGGAAGGTCGTGAGCAAAGCCGGGCTGGCCATGACCTTTATTGTCACCTCCAGCCTCATGGTGTTTACTCAGGTTTTTGCCGGAGCGCACAACGCCATTACCCTGACAGCCATGCTCATCGGCGTGCCGGCGGCCATATTCGGCTCATGGCTCGGTTTTCTGGCGTCGCGCAGTATGGGCGACAAGACCTACCGCAAGTTGTTTTTCGGCTTTATTGCCTGCACCGGCCTGAATTTTTTCTGGCAGGCCTCGCGCGTGCTCTGGTGACAGTTTGGCAGCATCCCTCAAACAATCCTGAAATTATCCACGAGCGCGCAACGACGGATGCGCACAAAGGTGCGCGCGGAGGTGACGCCTTCGCCCGTAGGCGTGGAGATGGTCATGGATGTCCAGCCTTCGCCGCCGGCGCCCAGTGCGGCCAGATGCGGGCCGTTCTTCACGAATAGGCTGGTGTTCATTTGCAGGGCCATGTTGTGCATGTTGTCGATGTTGCGTGAATGTATGCCCGCCGTGTGGCCCAGGCCGCGTTCAAGCAGCAGCGCCCAGGCGATGGCTTCCTCCACGTTGCGCGCCCGCAACATGGGCAGCACGGGCATCATCTGCTCCACACGGGCAAAGGCGTGGTCGATGTCGCGCCCCACATCCACCAACAGCAGCCGGCAGCCGTCAGGCACGCTGATGCCCGCTTCGTTTGCGATGAGCATCGCGTTGCGGCCTACCCATTTAGGATTGGCCGCCGCTTGCGGACCGGGATAATTGCGCAGCGCGAAGCGGGCGATGGCATCCGCCTGTGCGAGCGAAATTTCCACCACACCCAAAGCGTGCATTTCCCGTTTAAGCTGGTCGGCAATGCTGTCAACAGCGATAATTTCCTTTTCATCAGCGCAGACAATGTTGTTATCAAAAGAAGCGCCGTCATGAATGCTGCGCGCGGCGCGCTTGATGTCGGCCGTTTCGTCCACCACCACGGGCGGGTTGCCCGCTCCGGCTGCGATAAGGCGCATGGTGGCGTGTTTGCGTGCCGCCTCCACCACCGCCTCGCCACCTGTCACCACCAGCAGCTTGACCTTGGGATGGGCGAACAGGCGCTGGGCCGCTTCAATAGTAGGTTCCTTCACCGCCGTCAACAAGTTGGCGATGCCCGTTTCTTCGATAATGGCCTTGTTGATCAGTTGAATGGCGGTTTGCGACACCCGCTTCGCGCCCGGATGCGGCGCGAAAACAACGGCGTTTCCCCCGGAGATCATGCTGATGCTGTTGTTGATGACCGTAGCCGCCGGGTTGGTGGATGGCGTGACGGACGCGATGACGCCCCAGGGTGCGTTTTCCTCGATCGTCAGGCCGGAATCGCCCGACATGGCGCGCGGCGCAAGCACTTCCGGGCCGGGCGTATGCTCCGAGACCAGGGTGTTCTTGGTTATTTTGTCTTCAACGCGGCCCATGCCGGTTTCCTGCACCGCCATTTCCGCCAGCATGCGCGCATGCGCCAGCCCGGTTTTTCGGATGACCGCTTCCACCTTGTTGCGCATGGCAAGGGTGCTGACTTTTTTGTATGCCGTGCCGGCCGCGTCAAGAGCATCGTCCAGCCCGTCGAAGAGGCCGAAA
>JAIRVN010000234.1 GCA_031253875.1 Deltaproteobacteria bacterium
CCGGGAACCGGCCGCTGCATGGGCAAACGCCACTGGCGCGGCAGCGAAAACACGCCCAATAGTTCACGGGTACGCCTGGCTTCCTCTCGGATACGGCTTTGCACTTCCGGCGGCGGTTCCACATAGGCGCCTTCCACCTTCAGTTCCTGCACCGGGCGTTTCTTCTGCACAACGCGTATATGCTGCTGGACGGAAGGCCGCCCCTGCACGCTCACGCGCAGGGAAAGCTGCGCAGCCTTTTCGTCCAGCGGCACCGGCAATACAATCTGGGCATACGATCCTTCCGGACTCGCGATGGCCGGAACGGTCAAACTTCTGCCCTGCCAGACAAAGACGAAGTTGTTGGCCTGCGCAGCAAAGGCAGTCACCGGCACGGCATCTCCCGTAGCCGCCGAGGACGGCATGAGGACACGGATATCCTGCGCGCCGGCCGGGGCATATAGCAGGCAGAAGAGGAACAGAGGCCAAAAAATCGGCTGGAGTTTTCTCATATGCTTTCTTCCTGTACTCCGGTGACAACGGCACGCACCGTACCGTCGCGCAGACGCAGGCGCAGGGGGTCGTCTTGCTTTGCGTCGCGCACGCTCCGCAACAGACGGCTCCTGTCATCGTAGATCAAGGCATATCCGCGCTGCAGCGGCGCATGCGGATCAAGCGCGCGCAGCACGGCGACGCTTTGTTCCAGCAGGCGTTCCTTGCGTTCCAGCATATCCGCACGCTCCAAGCGTGATGCAAGCAGTTCGAGCCGCGCGCTCTGGCTTTGCAGCAGCCGTTGCGACACGTTTTCGAGGTCGCCGGAGAGCGCTTCCAGCGCTACGCCTTTTTCGAACAGTATACGGGCTATGGCGCGTTGCATCCCGGCGTGCGCCTGCGCCGCGGCCTCGTATTTGCGGCCAAAGGCTTTTACGGGCGAAAGCAGGCGCAGCGCCTGCCGCAAAGCGTACAGGCGCATGGCGGCGACTTCAAGACAACGCGCATGCGCGCGCTGCAGCACGATTTCCAGATCATCCACGCGCTGCGCCAGCTCGCTGCGCAAAGGCCAGAGTATCTGCGCCGCGTGGCTGGGCGTCGCGGCCCGCACATCCGCCGTCATATCCGCCATGCTGGTGTCGACCTCATGCCCGATGCCGGCCAACACCGGAATTACGGACGCAAACACCGCATCCGCCACGATTTCCTCATTGAAGGCCCACAGATCTTCCAAAGAGCCGCCGCCGCGGATAAGCACCGCCACCTGCGCCCAGCCCTCGGCATTGACCCGCGCCAGGGCCGCCGCTATGGCCGCGGCCGCCGTAGCGCCCTGCACGGGCACGGGATACACGCGTATACGCGCGCCGTAGCCGCGTTCCTCCGCGATGCGCAGAAAATCGCGGATGGCCGCTCCGCCCTGCGCGGTAATCACCGCCACGGTCAGGGGGTGGCGGGGGAGTTCCCTCTTGCGTTCCGGCGCAAAATAGCCCTGCGCCGCCAGTTTCCGCTTGCGCGCTTCAAAAGCCAGGGCAAGCTGCCCCATACCGTCGGGCTGCGCCATCTCCACCACGAGTTGATAGCCGCCGCGCGGAGCATAGACCGTGATGCGCCCGGCGCACAAAATTTGTTCCCCGTCCTGCATCACGCGGGCAAGACTCGGACGCGGGCCTTCGAAAAAAACTTCGCCGGTAAGCGGATCAAAGCCCTCGCTGTCGCGCTGGGCCGCCTTGAACCATACGCAGTTCAGCAGCGCTTCGCTATCCTTGAGCGAAAAATACACGTGTCCGGAAGAGGGACGCGAAAGGTTACTCACCTCGCCGCGCACCCAGACAAAGGGAAAACGCGCTTCAAGTCCCGTGCGTATTTGGCGCGTCAGTTCCCGGACTGTAAGTATCGTGCCCATGGGAAACTATGTTCCGTTCCAGCCTTGCAGCACCTGTTCGCGCCATTGCATGAACGCGGAAGCAAAAGCTGCCAGGGGCAATTCCGTTTTTTCGCCGCTGCGGCGGTCTTTGGCTTCGATCACGCCGCGCGCGAAACCCTTGCCGCCAAGGACAAGCTGTACCGGCAGACCGACGAGGTCGGCATCCTTGAATTTGACGCCTGGCCGCTCCTCCCGGTCGTCCAACAACACGTTCAGTCCCTGCGCCTGGAGCGTGTTGTAAAGTTCTTCGGCCTTGGCGCGCATCTCGGCATTTTTAGCGTCGAGGTTGAGCAGCGCCGCGTCGTAGGGAGCGATGGGCGGCGGAAAGATGATGCCGTCTGTATCGTGATTCTGCTCAATACAGGCCGCCAGTATGCGCGAAACGCCGATGCCGTAGCAACCCATGATGATGTGCCGTTCCTTGCCCTGTTCGTCGAGGATCACGGCATTCAGAGCTTTGGAGTATTTGGTCCCGAGCTTGAAGACATGCCCGACTTCAATGCCGCGCGTCAGTTCGATCTGGGCGCCGCACAACGGACAGGGATCGGCGGCGGCGATAACGCGCAGATCGGCAAAGGCAGTAATAGTGGCGTCGCGCATCAGATCCAGATGGCGTACATGCGTGCCGTCCCGATTGGCCCCGGCGATCCAGTCCGTAGCGCCGCGCAGTTCCAGGTCAGCGTAAATACGCATGGCGGCATGCAGACCCTGCGGTCCGACAAAACCCACCGGCGCTTCGGTCCATGCACGCACTTGATCGGGGGTGGCAATGTCCAGCGCGTCGGCGTTCAGCAGGTTTTTCAGCTTGACGGGGTTGATTTCGCGGTCGCCGCGCGCCAGAACGGCAACAGCTTTGCCATCCACTGCGAAAATGATGGTTTTGATGATCTGCCGAGCTTGTACCCCAAGAAAATCGCAGACCTGAGCCACGGAGTGTGCGCCGGGCGTGGCCACAAATTCGGCGGGCGGACATTCCTGTGTGCAGTGTGTCCCCTGCCAGGCAACCGGAGCGCGCTCCACATTGGCCGCAAAAGCACAGGACGTGCAGGATGCGATGGTGTCTTCGCCCGTTTCCGCCAGCACCATAAACTCATGCGAAAACGATCCGCCGATGGAGCCGGAATCCGCTTCCACCGCCCGAAAACGCAGGCCCAGCCGGGAGAAGATGCGCCGGTACGCATCGTACATGCTCCTGTAGCTGGCGTCAGCTCCCGCATCGTCGCAATCAAAGGAATAGGCGTCCTTCATGATGAATTCGCGACCACGCATCAGACCGAAGCGCGGGCGGATCTCGTCGCGGAATTTCGTCTGGATTTGATAAAGATTCAGCGGCAATTGCCG
>JAIRVN010000236.1 GCA_031253875.1 Deltaproteobacteria bacterium
TCAACGCGCACAGAGCCTTGTTGGCCGGATGCGTGCCGACCGCTCCCAGCCCGCAGGACCTGCGGCGACGCATCGAACGCCATGCCGCACTGGCCCGCGCATGCGGCAGACGCGGAGAACGGGGCGCGCTGCTGCACATGCGCAGCCTTGCGCCGCGCTACGTCCATTGCCTGCCTGGCGTGCGTCTCTTGCGTCAGGCGCTCTGCAGTTGTAACACTTGGGAACAGTTCGAAGATATCCTGGAAGATTTTTTTGCAGGGCACAGATGAAAGTACTGCGTGCGAACACCGCCGGTTTCTGCATGGGCGTGGGTCTGGCTCTGAAGCGTCTGGACAGGGCGCTGCAAGAGCAACGGAAGCCGATTGCCACCCTTGGGCCGATTATCCACAATCCGCAGGTGCTGGCCGAGTACGCAAAGAAGGGCGTACGCCGGATTGCGAGGGCGGAGGAGGCCACTCGCGGCGCGTGCGTGATCATCCGGGCGCACGGCATTCCCAGGACAGAGGAAGCCCGGTTGGTGGAACGCGGCGCACAGCTTGTGGACGCCACCTGCCCGAGAGTCAAGGCGGCTCAGCTTGCCATTGCCCGCGCCACACGGCAGGAACAGTGCCTGTTGCTTTTTGGGGAGGCGGATCATCCGGAAGTGCGCGGCCTGCTTTCCTATGCCTGCGCGGAACGTTATGTATTCGGTTCGTTGGACGAATGCAAAACACTGCCGCTTGCGCCTGCGGGGCGCTACGTGCTGGCTGCGCAGACCACGCAGGATATCCGGCAGTTCGTTGCCATTCAGGCATACCTGGAACAGCGCCTGGCCGGAGGCCTTCCTTCCCTGCAAACCATCTGCGACGCTACGGAAAAACGCCAGAGCGAGGCTTTGGAGATTGCCGCAAGGGTGGACTGTATGGTAGTGGTAGGAGGGCGTGACAGCGGCAATACCCGCCGTCTGGCGGAGCTTGCCGCAGGCACGGGCATTCCCGCCTTGCATGTGGAAAATGAAAAAGGACTTGATGCGGCTTTTTTTAGGGGAAAACTGTTTGCGGGCCTCACGGCCGGCGCATCTACGCCAAAAAGTCTTATTGACGCCGTGGAGTTTTTCCTAGAGAGTCTGTAAGCGCTCAGAACAATTCCATTGCATAGAGCAAGTTTTACGCGGAGGCAGCATGTCTTCTTCGACGCAAATGACCAATATCCTGTTGGAAGCAGGTACCAACGAACTTGAAATTGTCGAGTTCTATCTGGATGAAGAAAATGGCGCCGAAGCTTCATACAGGGGTCACTACGGGGTGAATGTGGCGAAAGTGCTGGAAATCATCCGGATGCCCAAAGTCACGGAATTGCCGGAAGTGCAACACGCGGCCGTGCTGGGCGCTTTCAATCTGCGTTCCAAGATTATTCCCCTGGTTGATCTTGCCTTGTGGCTGGAAAAAAAGTCGGTTCAGAGCCAGGAACCCAAAACCATTGTGACGGAATTCAATGCCGTTACCACGGCATTTATGGTTTCGGGAGTCAACCGCATCCACCGCATCAGCTGGGAAGAGGTGGAACCGCCCAATCCCTATGTGGCCAAGGCGTCCAAAGATACGGTCATCGGCGTGGTCAAGCTGGAAGGGCGCATTGTGTTCCTGTTGGATTTGGAACGCATTGTTTCCAATCTCAACCCGGCTTTGGGACTGCGGCTTGACGACCTGGGCGAGGATTATGACCGCTCCACCCGCTACCGTGCGTTGGTGGCCGACGACTCGGCCCTGATCCGTGAAATGCTCAAAGATTTGCTGGAAAAGGCCAACTTTGACGTGGAAGTGGTGTTCAACGGAAAAGAGGCTTGGGAACGCTTGTTGGTGCTGAAAGCCAAGGCCGAGGCAGAACAGTGCAAAGTCACCGACTATGTGCAGGTGATGGTTTCGGATATTGAAATGCCGGTTATGGACGGGCACAATCTCACCAAACGCATAAAAGACGACCCGGCGATGAAGAATCTGCCTGTTTTGCTCTTTTCCTCGCTTATCACGGACAAGTTGCGCCATAAAGGCGTATCCGTCGGAGCGGATGATCAGATTTCCAAACCTGAAGTCACCCACTTGGCCAAGCGCGCCCTGGCATTGATAAAACACCGTCAGGCCGAAGGACTGTATTGAGGCGCAGGATGCCATGTTCTGGGGGACACCATGGTGGATATACGGACTGATCTGCGTTACATCTGCGCGGAGGTAACCTCCGCCCTCAGATACGCGGAAAGCAAGCACGCTGCGTTTATGGCCTTTAACGGCGCTGCTATTTTCGGCGCCGTGGGTACCCTGCGTTCGTTGACCACCGACAGCACGGATATCTACATGGCAATGCTTTTGTATCTCACCATGATCCTGCTGACCTGCGCCATGCTGACGAGCATGTGCTCTTTTCTGCCGCAATTTATCGAACATACTACGGAAAGCGGCATACGCACCAAGGACAATATTCTTTTTTTTGAGCATATAAAGCTTCATACGGTGGATTCGTATATTGAGAATCTGCGCGTGAACTATGGCGTGGATCCTGTCGAGATAACACCACTCGATCGTTGTCTCATTTTGCAGATCATTGTGAATGCGCAGCTCAGCTCCCGAAAATTCCGCCTGTTCAGGTGGGCGGCCTATTTCGACCTGGCCGTTATTATCATGGTGCTCTGCGGCTTTTCGCTGCGTGCGCTTATCTCGTAATGCGGGAGGACAGGCAAGGCGCGGATGAAGCGCTTTGCATGGCGGCCCGGCGCGGCATGCACTTTATGGATTGGCTCCGAGCAAGGTTTCCAACGGAGAACGGATGCCGGCGACGAACTGGTCCGGCCCGCCGCGCCGGGCCTGCGTGAGCAACGCACCGGGGTCAAGGTTTTTCTCAAGATCTTCAAAACGCGCTATGGCGTCACGCAGCGAATCCGTGTTCTGCTCCCGGAAGAAAAGACCGCTGTCCCCGTCCCGTACGCTTTCCAGCGCGCCGCCCCCGCCAGAGGCGATGACTGGACACGCTGCAGCCATGGCTTCCACGGGTACGATGCCGAAATCCTCCTCACCGGGAAAAAGCAGCGCTCGCGCTCCTTGCAGCCAGCGGCGCACGTCTTCCGCGGGTTGTCTGCCTGCAAAGCGCACAGTGGGGCCGGCCATGGCCCGCAGGCGCTTTTCTTCGCGTCCTGCACCCAGCACC
>JAIRVN010000240.1 GCA_031253875.1 Deltaproteobacteria bacterium
CTTGGCGCGTTCGACGGAGAGGTTTTGTGGGCCGTCAAGACGAAGCGCGCCCGGCGCCGCCCTGGCGGAACAGGGAGCAAGAAGGCTTATGGACAGTGCAAGGACAACGGCGATCATGTTTTCCCCGTGCGTACATCTGCGTTAGGCTATAGCACCAAGTTTTTCAGCCTGCAATCGTGAACTTCGCACCGCAAAAATACCATTGAGGCACTATGAGCGGTTATGACGCAGTGGCGCTTTTTTCAGGCGGTCTGGACAGCATTCTTGCCGTGCGTCTTGTTGAGGAACAGGGACTGAAAGTACAATGTCTGCATTTCGTGTCGCCGTTTTTCGGCGACGTCCGGCAGGTGTCCGTCTGGCGTGAACGTTTCGGCCTGGATATTGACACAGTGGATGTCGGAGAAGGCATGGCCCGTCTTTTGGCGCAAAGACCCGCCTATGGCTTCGGCAAGGCGCTCAATCCCTGCGTGGACTGCAAAATTCTCATGCTGCGCGAAGCGAAGGCGCGCATGGCAAGCTACGGTGCGCGCTGCATCATCTCCGGCGAGGTGTTGGGCCAGCGGCCCATGTCGCAGCGCCGTGATGCCTTGCACGTCATCCTGCGCGATGCCGGAGTGAAGGACATTCTTGTGCGGCCGCTTTCAGCCAAATTACTGCCGGAAAGCGACGCGGAACGCCGTGGCGTGATTGAGCGCGAAAAACTGTGCGGCATCTGGGGCCGGGGCCGCAAAGAACAGCTCGCGCTGGCGGAACGTTTCGCCTTGCCGGTCATCCCTCCCCCCGCAGGCGGCTGCAAATTGACGGAACGGGAGAACGCGCGCCGGTACTGGCCTGTGATCGTGCATGCCCCGAACCCCGCCGCGGCGGAATTCCGCCTTGCAAACAGCGGACGGCAGTTTTGGTCGAACGCGGGGGAAGGGCCGTACTGGCTCTGCGTGGGCCGTCAGCAAAGCGACAATGAGCGTCTGATGCGCAACGCCGTCCCTGGCGACGCTCTGTTCAAGCTCGCGGATTTTCCTGGTCCGCTGGCTGTGGGCCGGCAGTTCTGCGACCGGCGCTGGCCGGAGGATGTGTTGCGGGATGCCGCAAGCTTCGTGGCGTCGTTTTCGCCGAAGGCGGCACTCCATTCGGGGCTTGTCCAGGTACTGGCCAAGCTGGAGCGGCATACGCTTGCGTTCAGCGTGCGTCCCGCCAGGGAAACGCCCTGCGCCTGGGGAGAACGTTCCTGGGAGGCGGTGCGCGAGGAACTGCGGGCAGCGGAGCAGGAGCGGCAGAAAAGGTAGCAAATCCGCGGAAATCCGCTTTCCGTGCACGGCACTTTACTTTAGCGGGCGAATGTACTAGTCATGCACATTTGTGTATGGACGATCTTGCCATGCACACCGAGGAGGCTACCGTGGAACACCAAGATCTCGAGCATTTCCGAAAACTGCTCGCTTTCATGCTTGAAGAGGCTCAGCAGAAGGGTGACAGCACGATCGAGGAGCTGACCGACAGCAACGAAGTGTTTGCCGATCCGGCCGACCGCGCCACAGCCGAGTCGGATCGTTCCTTCACGCTACGCATTCGCGACCGCGAACGCCGTTTGATACGCAAAATCCAGGCCGCGTTGCAGCGCATTGATGACGGGAGTTACGGCGTTTGCGATGATTGCGGCGAAGAGATCGGCGCTCCGCGTCTTAAGGCTCGTCCGGTAACCAAGCTGTGCATCAACTGCAAAAGCAAGCAGGAAGAAGACGAGCATCTGCGCAACGAATAAGGCGCGCAACGTGTAGTCGCAAGTTTTTCTTTGATCCCCTTGACGCAACGTTCATCCTAGGATACCACTTGTGAAATACTGCACCATCGGATTTTTTCCCTGCCCTGCCTCGGGAGGGGTTCTTGTGTGCGGATTTGGTGTTCGGGGTTTTTTATCTGTCTGTTCTCCAATGGAAGGATTGCCGCAATGAGGAACGGGAAAACACTACTGCATCGGGCTGGAGTGTTGGTAGCGGTTGCTGTGGTGATGTTTGGCGCGATGGGTGTTTCCTGGGCGGCCGATAGCGGCAAGCCCCGGATGGTGCGGGCGGTCGATGTTATCTTTATCGACGCCATTGCCAAATTCCGCGCGCTGGAAACCACCAAGGCCGTTTTCCAGCATGATCTTCACACCACGGCCCTGGCCCGCCAAGGCAAGGATTGTTCGACCTGCCATCTGACGACCAAGGACAAAAACGGCAAAGATGTCATGTCGACCAAGTTCATGCGCCTGGAGGACAAGAACGCCGACAGTTTGAAATTGTTGTACCACGGCAAGTGTATTTCCTGTCACACGAAGGATGCCAAGGCCGGTAAAAGCGGTCCCAAGGAAGGGGAATGCAAGGGCTGCCACGAGGCGAGTTCCCGTTATGTTTCCACCCGGCAAGCTTTTGCCTACGGGGCGACCATGCACAACAAGCATGTGCAGTCTCCTCTGGTCAAAGCGAAGGACGGCGTCAAGAATTGCGTGGTCTGCCATCATAAGGCCGCGCCCGGCAAGGAAGATTCCTGCCGCGTCTGTCACTCCTCCGATCACGGCATCCGTCCCTGGTACAGCGAAGTCGGACACACTGCCTGCATAGGCTGCCATATGAAGCTTGCGAAGCAGGTCAAGACAGCGCCCGTGAATTGCGCGGGCTGCCATGCTCCTGAAGCCCGGGCAGCCCAGACCGTTTTCAAGGGCATCCCCCGCTTGATGCGCGGCCAGCCCGACGTGACGGTGATGTTCCCTGTGTCCGACAAGGGCGTGACCTCCGCTTCCGCCATGAAGCCCGTGCTGTTTGATCACAAAATCCACGAAGGCAAGATTCCCGGCTGCCGGACGTGCCATCACGCACGTATCGGAACCTGCAGCACCTGTCATACTATCGAAGGCGCGCAAGGCGCATACAACGTGAACCTTGAACGGGCCATGCATGCGGAAAATGCGCTACGCTCCTGCGTGGGTTGCCACGCGGCACGCGTGAAGGCTCCGGAATGCGCGGGCTGCCACGGTTTCGTTAAGCCCTCTCGCGGCAAGGACTTCTGTGCCGCCTGCCATGCGGATGTTTCCGGCCTGGATGAAAACGCCTTCAAGGCGGGCGTTGCGGGCCAA
>JAIRVN010000034.1 GCA_031253875.1 Deltaproteobacteria bacterium
ATCTTCCCCCAGGACGTCTGACCATCGGCGGATTCTTCGAGTACGGCAACGGTTCCTACAATACCTACAATGGGTTCTCCAACGCGCCGTCCGTCAGCGGCAACGGCAACATGTACCACATGGGCGGCGGCATCCTGGGCCGCATGGATTTTCTGGATGCCGGGCCGGGCAATGTCTATGCCGAAGCCAGTTTGAGAGCGGGCGGCCTGCGCAACTGGTACGGCAGCGACGATCTGCGCGATGCCACGGGCCGCAGGGCGGACTACAAGTCCTTTTCCGCCTATTACGGAGCGCATGCGGGCCTGGGGTATATCTGGAACATTACGGAACAGGCTTCGCTTGATCTGTACGGCAAGTATTTCTGGACGCGACAGGAAGGGGACAGCGTGCGCCTGTCCACCGGCGATCCGGTGGACTTCAAGGCTGTGGACAGCCACCGTCTGCGCCTGGGCGGACGCTTTGCCTATGCGATCAACGAACACGTCAGCCCTTACATCGGCGCTGCCTATGAGCGGGAGTTCGACGGCAAGGCCAGGGCCACGACCTACGGCTATGACCTGCAAAGCCCCAGCATGAAGGGGGATACGGGCATAGGCGAACTTGGCCTGATCCTCAAGCCTTCCAGAGAGCTGCCCCTGTCTTTTGACCTGGGCGTGCAGGGCTATGTGGGCAAACGCGAGGGCGTGACGGGATCATTGCAGATTCGCTTTGAATTTTAACCAACCTGCAATGCCTGATACAGTCTATTTTAGTTTTCTACCTCAAGTTCTGAGTATTGTTCCCACCAGTAAAAGTACATGGTAGGAAGGATGTAAAACAGGACGTTTTCCCTTCTTTAATTCGTCCGCGCCGCGCTCATGTTTGACGCCAGGAGCATGGCGCCATATGGAGTCATAGATATTTCTTGTCAAAGCCATTGACATTGCATACTATCATTATATGAAAATATATTTGGACGCCGCCGCATGGCTTATGAGGAGGATGCAATGAGTGAGGAAAAACTCAATATATATAATTTCAGCGAATTGCGGCAGAGGGGTATAGATGCCCTTACTGAAGCCCTCGGCCCGGTGGGCATGGCCTATTTTTTCCGTCAATTTGAACCGGGGTGCGGCGACTATACGGCAGAACGCCAGGCGCTGCTGGCCGATGTGACCTTGGAAGATTTTGCGGCATATGTGAAACGCAGCAAGGAAAAGGACGCACAATAGGGGCTCGGAAAGAAGATAGTGGGTATTACACAAACCCGGATCGCCGTTTTGAACGTTCTCGCACTACCAAAGGAATGCCCATGCTCGTGTATTTCGACTGCCGCGCCGGCATCAGCGGCGATATGACCCTGGCCGCCCTGGCTCACCTGGGCATTGACTTCAAGCCGCTTCAGGAAATGTTCCATGCTGCCGGCATTGCCTGCACGCTCGAATTGTTCCCCGAAGTCCGGGCCGCCGGCCCCGGCATGCGAGCCGATGTCCGGTGGGAGGACCCCCAGCCTTTGCGCCACCCCGCCGATCTGGCGCGCATTATCCGTCTGCTTCCTCTGGAAGACGATGTGCGCGAACGCGCCCTTGCCGTCGTGGACGCGCTGGCTCAGGCCGAGGCCCATGCCCACGGCATTGCGGTGGAAGAGGTGCATTTTCACGAGGTGGGCGCCATAGACACCCTTGTGGACATTGTGGGCGCGGCTTGGGGGCTGCATCGGATCGGCGCGACGCGGGTTATTGCCTCCCCTCTGCCCTGGTTCAGCGGCGTCGTGGAATGTGAGCACGGCACGTTGTCCTTGCCGGCTCCGGCGACCGCCTTCCTGATGAGAAACAAACCCTGCGTTCCGAGCGCCGCCACGGAAGAACTTGTCACGCCTACCGGCGCGGCGCTTGTTCATGTCCTTGCGCAAAGCCACGCCCAGTGTCCCCCGGCGGGGGCGCTGCTGGCGCTCGGCACCGGATACGGTTCGCGTCCCGCTCCGGCGGGCCTGCGCGCATGTCTTATCCGCCTTCCGTCCGAAGAAGGACTCGAACAGGTCACCCTGCTGGAAACCCATATCGATCATCTTTCCGGTGAAGATCTGGGCAGCGCCGTCACCGCGATCGGCGCTTCCGACCCCGCGCCGCTGGACATTCTCTGGCTGCCCGGCCTCACCAAAAAAAATCGTCCCGGCGGCTGCCTGCGGGTATTGTGCCGCCCGGAACACGCCGGGACTCTGACGACAGCCCTTTTCCGACATACCCACAGCCTGGGGATACGCCGCCAGCAGATGGAACGCGTGGTGTTGCCGCGCGCCGCCGCGACCCTGCCAGGCCCGGCGGGGCCTCTGCGCGCGAAGTCCTACCTGCTTGAGGGGCAGGAATACCTTCGTCCGGAACAGGATGCGCTTGACGATGCCGCCCATGAACTCGGCCTGGGCGTGCCCGGGCTGCGGCTTGCACGATCCGGCAGCGACGGCGGCGAAAAACCCCCCTTGCAGGATTGAAGAAACAACCGTATCATTTGGTAGTGTCACGTTGACGCCAGAACGGTCCGCGACAGTTGATCAAATGATCTCAAGGAGTCTGCATGACCACCCTGCGCATCCTCACATATACGGCGCTGCTTCTTGCGGCCGGCGTCCGTGTCTCTGCCGGGGGGAGCCGGATCGCGCTCGCGGCAAGCCCGGCGCCCGCGGCCGGCGTAGCGGAACAACCCGCCCACCTGCGTCTGTTTTCCGGCCCCAATGGAGGTCAATGGTTTACCGCGGGCGAACGCATGGCCGCAATCCTGACCCGCACCGTAGTACCGACAACCAGCCGCATAGGCGGAGGCGTCGCCAATATCGCCGCGGTTGACCAGCGTCGTGGCGACATCGGCTTTACGCTCGCCTGTTTTCTTGGCGCCGCTCAGTCGGGTGAACCGGAATACCAGTCCATGATCGCTGAAAATGCCGTGCTCATGGCCAACGTATATCCGCAGGTGCTCTATTTTCTGTTGCGCAAGGAGGTCGCGCTCAAGTACGGCATTACGGATATCACAAGCCTGCTCGCACAGCGCGCGCCCTTGCGTTTTGCCTCTCTCAAGCCGGGAACCGCGTCGGAATTCGTCCTGAATATGCTGCTCAAATACGGCTATGACACCAGCTTTGCCAAGCTGCGCGAACAGGGCTGGCTGCTTGAATTCAATAATTATGCGGAAACGGCGGACAATTTTGTCGAAGGCAAACTTGACTGCTTCGCCTATACGGCGGGAACGGAAGTGCCGCTTATCCTGACCATGGAAAAACATGCTGAGGTTGTCGTTCTTCCCGTTGAGCAGCGGGTGCTCGACCTGCTGGCAAAAAAATTCAAAACGACCGCATATATACTACAGCCGGGACTATACAAAAGCGTACCCGCGCCCGTCGCCACGCTTGGCGATTCCAGTTGTCTGATTGTCAGAAAAGATTTTCCGGATGACTTCGTCTTTGCGATCAGCAAAGCGCTTTGGGATAATAAAGCCGACCTTGTTGACGCCGTCAAGGATTTTCAGAGTTTATCGCCGGGGAATGCCGTGCCGCCGGGTTTTGACATCCATCCGGGAGCAAAGAGATTCTGGGACAGTGTCAAGTGACCGTCGGCATATGCGCAAGCGTCCTTGGGTTCCATGCTGCTCTTTGATCGTTGCAGGGAGTTAGCGCATGCATACCATCCGCATCAAGCTGCTGGCGCCGTTCATTCTTGGCACGCTGGCGCTGGCGCTTGTGCTGACCGGGTATGCGTACAATGCTGCGCGGCAGGCGCTTGCAGATGCCGTGCTGCTCATCTCCCAGGCAAAATCCGCTCAGGCGTCAAGCGCCATAAACCTGATGTACAAGTCCATGTCCACGACCATGCAAAACATGGTGGCGGATCCGCATATCCTGAAGCTGTTCGCCAAGCCGCGCCCGCATGGCGCCGAGGACGCCGCCCAGCTCTGGCTGGAAGCTATCATCCACGGCAACGACTATTACCGGGACATCCTGATTGTCGATGCCGCGGGAACGTGCATCGCATCAAGCAATCCTGAACGGATCGGCAATGTCTATGCCGACAGGCCTTTTATACCGCAGGCGCTTCGCGGCGTTTTCGATTTCGACGACATTTCCGTCGGGCGCGTGACGAAAAAATTCAGCGTCACAGCCTCAGGTCCCATCGACAGCGCGGACGGCATCGTCGGCGCGCTCGTCCTGATCGGCGATTTCCCCAAAATTGTGGATTATGAAACAAGCGCGAGCCACGATTCCCGCACCATCTTCACCGCCCTGATGAATCCGCAGGGTTCGTTTATCGCCCACAAAAATCCGAAGCTTATGGGCAGCGGGACGCTACGGTTTCCCGATCTGTACACCGAACTTGCCAGTGCCGGCGAACGGGGCAAGGAGGTGCAATACACCCTTGAAGGCGACAGCTTCATTGGCTTCGCGCAACTGGAAAACAAGAGCAGGACGCTTGTCGTCACCAGCGGGATACGGGACGAAGTTTTCGCCCCTGCCTATATGATTGGCTTTACGCTTTTCTTCATCAGCTTTCTTTTCCTGTGCGCCATTTCCTTTATTGTCTTCCGTTTTGCCAACGGCATACTGAGTGCGCTCCTGTCCCTCATCCAGTATGCCAAGCGCGTCTCGGAAGGCGATCTCGAACTGCAGCTTGAGGCGACCGCACGCAAGGATGAACTCGGCATTTTGCACAACGCGCTGCGCAGCTTGGTCGGTGTGCTGCAGACCGCCCTCCATCAAAGCCACGAAGCCAGCAGAATGAAAGGCGCATTCCTGGCGAATATGAGCCACGAAATCCGCACGCCGCTCAACGCCATTATCGGCATGGCGCACCTGAGCCTGCGCGATGGCGATCTTTCCGCAAAACAACTCGCCTACATGGAAAAAATCCAACTGTCCGCGCGTTCCCTGCTCGGGGTGATCAACGATGTGCTTGATATTTCCAAGGTGGAAGCGGGGATGCTGGCCATAGAACGCATACCTTTCAACATGAAGGAAACCGCGGAAAATGCTCTCGCCATCCACCAGGACAACGCCCTGAATAAAGGCATTTCCCTGTCGCTCGAATACAGCGCCGCTGCGCCCGTCTTCCTGATCGGCGATTCTTTGCGCATAGGCCAGATCTTGAACAACCTGATCGGCAACGCCATAAAATTTACGGCGCAGGGCAGCGTGTCCGTCCGTTGCTGGAGTACGCCGGCAGAAACGCCCGGTGCGGCCATTATGCACCTCAGCGTCACAGACACGGGCATCGGCATGTCGCAGAACGTGGTCAACATGCTCTTCCAGCCTTTCACGCAAGCGGATGCTTCCATCAGCCGCAAATTCGGCGGTACCGGCCTTGGGCTTGCCATCAGCAAACGGATCATCGAACTGATGGAGGGAAACATCTTGGCAGAGAGCGAAGAAGGACGCGGTTCGACTTTCACCTTCTTCATGAAACTGCCCCTCGCCGAGCAACAACACGCAGAGGAGGACAGCTTCTCGCTCGCCGACGCCTTTGAACATCTGGACATCAAGACGCGGCGCATCCTTGTAGCGGAAGACAACCCCATCAATCAATTTCTGCTGCAGGAAATGCTTGCGCCTTCCGGCGCGCAGATAGTGCTGGCCAATAACGGGGAGGAAGCGCTGGAAGCCGTGAAGACCCAGTCTTTCGACCTGGTGCTTATGGATATGCAGATGCCTGTTATGAGCGGGCTTGAAGCCACCATGAAAATCCGTGCACTGCCGACGGCGCAATTCCTGCCGATCATCGCTGTCACCGCCAATGCCATGGAGGAAGACAAAAACAAGGGGTTTGCGTGCGGTATGAATGCCTACCTGACAAAACCCATCGATCCGGCGGAGCTTCTGCACGCGCTTCGCACCTGGCTGGCGGATGGACGCACTCCCTCAACGGCGCACCAATGACGCAGGCTCTTGTCATCCAGCTTGCCCGCTTTGGCGATCTTGTGCAGACAAAACGTCTGTTGTGCGCCCTGGCGGCGGAACACAGCACACATTTGTGCGTGGATCGTTCTCTGGCCCCGCTGGCGCGGCTGCTGTACCCGCAGATAACGGTACATCCCCTTGCGGCGCACGGCGGCAGTCCGAATGAGCTTGCGGACTTCAATCGCACCGTCTTTGCAGCCTTGGCGTTGGAAACATTCAGTTGCGTCTACAACCTCAATCATTCGCCCTTGAACCGCGCCCTG
>JAIRVN010000049.1 GCA_031253875.1 Deltaproteobacteria bacterium
GTCATGAGCCGGTCTGGCGCTTGCGGGCAGAAAAAGGGCAAGATCGCATGCCGCCGTTTCTTCCGGGGAAAGCTGGCGCAGCCGGTCTATGGTCACTTGCGTCTGATCGCGGAACACGCTTGAACGTCCTTGCGCTTCGACGATCTGTCCGGCGGCCAGTCCCGGATATTCCTGGCTTTGCGGACTCCATATTTTGGCTTCGAGCGTTCCCGATGCGTCTTTGAGTTCCAGCCGCCAAAAAGGGCCGTTGCGGGCCTGCTGGAGCGATGCCGCTCCCAGCAGGAACAACGAATGCACGTCGTCGTTGGAGCAGATATCTTTGATGAATTGAATTTTTTTCATATATCTGCCACAAGCATACCGTAACGGAAATCTTTTGCCAAGGAAGCGGTATGCGGATTTTGCTGACGAATGATGACGGCATTCAGGCTGCGGGACTCGCGGCTATTCACACTGCCTTGCTGGAGGCCGGACACGCTGTGCATGTGGTGGCCCCGGTGACGGAACAGTCTGCTGTGGGCCATGCGCTGACAGTATTTGTGCCTTTGCGGGTGAAGGAATTCCGCAAGAGCGATTTTTTTGGCCACGGCGTCTACGGAACGCCCACTGATTGCGTCAAATTGGCGCTCTCGCGCCTCTTGCCGGAAAAACCCGATCTGGTTGTTTCGGGCATCAATGCCGGCCCCAATGTGGGGCCGGACATTCTGTATTCCGGCACGGTGGCCGCCGCCACCGAAGCGGCACACCTGGGCTTTCCGGCTCTGGCCCTGTCCATGGAGGATTTCAGACTCACGGACGCCCGGGATCAGGCCCGCCATGCAGCCGGACTTATTGAACGCATCGACTGGCAGCGTCTGCCGCCGCGCCGCGTGGTGAACGTAAATTATCCCAATTTGCCCATTGCGCGGATCAAAGGCTTGCGAGTTTGCCCGCAGACCAAGGCTGTTTGGAAAGATTGCTACGATGAACGGCTGGATCCGCGCGGCAATCTCTATTGGTGGCTTCAGGGCGAAATTCCTCCGGAAACCGTGGATGCCGGATCCGACAGGGATTTGCTCAGCCAAGGCTATATTACTCTGACGCCTTTATGTTTTGATTTCACGGATCGAGAACATCTGGGATTTTTTGACGGCATTGGAGACTGAGAGCATTGCGGCTGCAAGCCCTTTCCATTCCGGGTTGAATGCGCTATGAATACACTCGTCATTGTCTGGATTATCGGAACGACATACAAGGAGTATCGCCATGCCTCTCGTCGGCCCCAAAAGCATGTTCGAGCGCGCCTATAAGGAAGGCTACGCCATCGGCGCTTTCAATGTAAACAACATGGAAATTGTTCAAGGCATCATGCAGGCTGGTGCTGAAGAAAAAGCTCCTCTTATTCTTCAGGTTTCCGCCGGCGCCCGTAAATATGCCGGGCAGCCCTACCTGATGAAGCTGGTGGAGGCTGCCCTGCAGGAAAGCGACTTGCCTGTGGTGGTGCATCTGGATCATGGCCCTGATTTTGAACTCTGCAAGGCCTGCATCGACGGCGGTTTCACTTCGGTGATGATCGACGGTTCCCATCTGCCGTATGAGGAAAATATCGCGCTCACCAAAAAAGTTGTGGAATACGCCCACGACAGGGGAGTGTGGGTGGAAGCCGAACTGGGCAAACTGGCGGGAGTGGAGGAACACGTCAGTTCCACGCATTCCGTGTATACCGACCCGGATCAGGCTGCAGAATTTGTGCAGCGTTCAGGTTGCGACTCTCTGGCGATTGCCATCGGCACCAGCCACGGGGCCTATAAGTTCAAGGGAGATGCGAACCTTGATTTTCCGCGCCTGGAAAAAATCTCCACACTTCTTCCGGGCTATCCGCTGGTGCTGCACGGCGCGTCGTCGGTGCCACAGGAATTTGTGGATATGTGCAACAAGTATGGCGGCAAGGTCGGCGGCGCGAAGGGTGTGCCCGAAAACCTGCTGCGCAAGGCGGCGGGTCTCGGCATATGCAAGATCAACGTGGACACGGATATTCGCCTCGCGTTGACAGCGTGCATTCGCAAACATTTTGCGGAGCATCCGGAAGACTTTGACCCGCGCGCCTATCTGAAACCCGCTCGCGAAGCCGTCAAACTGATGGTGCAGCGTAAAATCCGCGACGTCATGGGCTGTTCCGGCAAGGCCTGATCTGTTTGCTGTATGGGAACATGGCATATTGCGCGCCCGTGGAGTAACGTCGAAGGGCTGGAGGAATGACTATGGCCGTCAATCTGGGCGTTAATGGTTTTGGCCGTATCGGACGGTATCTGCTGCGCTTGCTGGCCGATGACGATCAACTATGCATCACGGCCATCAATGCCAGAGCTGATAATGCAACGCTTGCCCATCTGTTCAAATACGATTCCACTCACGGTATTTTCAAGGGCCAGGTCGCACATGACGACAAAGGGCTGATTATTAACGGCCGCCCAGTCACTGTGACGAACAAACGCGTCAATGAATGGGAGTGGGGCCGGCTGGGCGTGGATGTCGCCGTGGAAACTTCCGGCACGATCAAGAATCGTGCGGGCCTTGCACAGCATATGGATTGCGGCGCGAACAAAGTCGTGGTCAGTGCGCCGTGCAAGGATGCCGATCTGACCGTGGTCATGGGCGTGAATCAGGACAAATATAAAGCAGGGGAACATCTGGTTATTTCCGCCGCCTCCTGTACCACCAACTGTCTGGCTCCGGCGGTGAAGGTGCTGCACGAGGCATTTGGCGTACGTCACGGTCTGATGACCACCATCCATTCCTACACCATGAGCCAGCGTATTCTGGACGGTTCGCACAATGATCTGCGGCGCGCCCGCGCGGCGTGCGTCTCCATGATCCCCACGTCCACCGGCGCTGCCAAGGCCACAGGCCTTGTCATTCCCGAACTGGAAGGCAAACTGGACGGCATGTCGGTTCGTGTGCCAACCCCAAATGTTTCACTGGTGGATTTCACATGTGAGCTCAAGCAGGAGACTACTACCGTTGCAGTCAACACGGCGCTCAAAGAAGCTGCCGCCGGGCCTTTGCGCGGGAACATGGGCTACAGCGAGGAACCGCTCGTGTCTATTGATTACGTGGGCAACACCTACGGCGGCGTGGTGGATGCCATTTCCACGCGCGTCATCAACGGCACCATGGCGAAGATTATCATCTGGTATGACAACGAAGCGGGTTTTTCGAACCAGTTGGTGCGGCTGCTGCGTATGGTATAGCAGGCGCAGCCTTTGGCCTTCGAAGGCGAAAAATGTGCATAGACAGAACGGGCCTGACGCTTGGATGCGTCAGACCCTGTGTTTTTTTTGCCAAGAGAGGATTGGCTACTTCTTGGCCGGCGTTTTGGGGGCTGACTGTGTCGCGTTCTGCGTGGGGGCTGCCTGAGGTTCCGCAGGCGCTACAGGTACAGGTTGCGTGACAGGCGCCATGACTTCGGCTTCCGGCTCAATGGTTTTGAATTTCACTGTGATCTTGTTTACTTCGCCAATCACCGTGCCCGTGATGTCCGCTGCCGGACCGTAGGAGAGCACCACATCCGTGCCCACGATAAGCGCCAGTTTTTTCTGAACGCGGCAGGCGTCAAGCGCTTTCTGGATGGCATCGTTCAATGTGTTGATGACCTGCTGTTGCTCGGCGCTGATACGCTGCTGGTACACCATATATTTTTCCTGAAGCTTCTGCTGCAGCGTTTCATCATTGGGTTTTGCCTGCAATTCCTGTTGCAGGGCGTTCAGTTCAGCCTGCATGGATTCGTGCAGGGTTTCCAAATGTTTA
This sequence comes from Deltaproteobacteria bacterium, assembly GCA_031253875.1. Taxonomy (GTDB): domain Bacteria; phylum Desulfobacterota; class Desulfovibrionia; order Desulfovibrionales; family Desulfovibrionaceae; genus WRKB01. The sequence continues at coordinate 3,787 of JAIRVN010000049.1, forward strand.
ATTCCCGCCCTTCCTGGTTCGCTTTCCTTGAATACACGGGCTGAATCCACGACCGCAACGGCGGGCGCGAAGGAGTCGGCGGGGCTGATGCAACCGCCCAAAAGCAATACTGCAAGCAAAAGTCCTGGAAAAAGATTGTTGGCGTGCATGGGAACTCCATGGATGGTGTGTTGTGGCGGGGTGTTGCCGGAACTCATGTAGCTGTTTTTGTGCCGGGCGACAAGAGAAAAACCTGGCTTATTGAAAGTCCGTAAATTCCTTCTTGGAGTTGAGCACTCGAGCGACAAAGTTGCGCGTTTCCCGCACGGGCAGTTCTTCCACAAGACGTTCGTAAAGTGCTTGCGGAGTGAGACTGTTAATGATGGTTATGGCTTCATCCCGGTCGCGCGAAAAAGTATTCAGCAGAGCATTGGGACCCAGATTATACCCCGCAATAGCGCAAAATTCGCGGGATTCAGGATGTGCCACTTCCCCGAAATGGCGAGTCAGCAGAAGATGCAGATAGGTGATGCCGTAGCGCAGATTGTTTTCCGGGTTCATCAGTTCTGCGGTATCCAGTTCGCTGGTGCGTCCGTGCAGGAATTTATGCACTTCGCCTCCTGCAGTGCTTGGCAGAAGCTGCATGAGCCCCATGGCTTGGCGGCTGCTTATTGTACTCGGCTGGAAGTTGCTTTCGTTATGGATGATGGCGTAGACGAGTTCCGTTTTTATCTTGTAGCGTTCCGCAAAGCGTTCAACCAGCGCCTTGTAGCGCTGTGCGCGGTTGAAAAGCGGGTCACTGTCGCGGGATCGCTCGGGTAGCGCCGCAAGTTGGACGGAAGCCTTTTTGTGTTCGGATAACGGCAACATGCAGCTGAATGTTGCCGACGCGCCGGACGTCTGCGCGGCAATCCAGCGGAGGGGCTGCCCAATGGTATCCAGTGCCTCCCCATAGTGTGGAGGTAGGGATGCCGTGAACAGAAACTGGTGATCGGAAAAGTGCGCATGAGAGGACGCATCGTCTGTACCGGGTTCCAGCGTCCGAGCTCCGGCAGCGGTAAGAAGCGCAACCCCGTTGTCCGTAAAAGCGATACGCTCGCGGCGCGTGTCGGTTTTTGCGTAACGTACCGTTGCGCGTTCTTCCCGGGAAATGGCATCTCTGTAAAACCAGCCGCCGTCCACCCTGGCCTGTGCGTCCGTAATCCTGTTTTCCGGGCGCGGGACAATATTTTTTGTATTCGCGGGGCGGCGAACTTCCGGTCCTTCTCTGTCTGGAACGAAGCCGGACAACAGGCTGAGCAGCGGCACACAGACACAGAGAAATGCGATAAGTCCCAACAGGGCGGATATTCGTGTCACGGTTTTTTCAATTTCCTTGTCGTCTATGGCGTCACAATGGCATTCTATGCCGAAACAGGGCGCCGGAAGACGGAATATCTTTCTGCATACCCGCTGCGAAGTCCGTGCGAGAGCGCGCGCGATCGCAAGAGGGATATTCAGAAAGATGCAAAGAACTTGCCAGTCCGGGTGCTTCATAGTGTTCAGGGTAACAGGATGTGTTTTTCACGGCAAGCAGTCAAACGGCTGACATGCGAGTGGCACGAAAAAAAACCGGCAGGAGAAGTGACCGCATTTTTTCTATATTTATCAAAGTATGGCACATAATTTGTATAAGCAGAGCATCACGTTTTTTTATGCAGTCTCGCACTGGCAAGTCCAACACAGAAAGGGGAAGGAAGATGAAACATATTTTTGGAGTATTTGTTGTGACCATAGCTCTGGCCTGGCCTGGTCTCGGGCTGGGGCAGGAGTATACCTTTGGCAAGGACAGCAATACCTACGGTACGTATTCCGGTGTTTCTTCGGGCAGCAGCGGAAAAAACGGTTTCTATCTTGCGCCGCGTTTCCTTGATTCGCTTACCAATACCGGAGAGATCAACGGCAGCGGGGGCCGCGCCAGCAGAACCTGCAACACGGTGGGCGGCGCCATTGCGGCAGGTTTTTATTTGAATCGCCTGGATTCTCGCATCCCGCTTCGCACGGAAGTCGAATACGCCGCCCGCGGAGATGTGCGCGCTTCCTGGGACAGGAGCATTGATACAGGCATGCGGCAATTCAAAGCCCTGTTCAACGTGCAGACTCTGCAAGCCAACGTGTACTGGGACATTGACACCGGCACAGCGTTCAAACCCTTTATCGGCGGCGGCTTGGGACTCAGTTTCATCTATGCTGATTACATGCCGGAAGGCAGAGGCAGTTATTCCGACTCCACCACGGGTTTCGCCTGGAATGCGGGCGCGGGCGTTGCGTACGACATCAACGAAAGCATCACTGTGGATCTGGCCTATCGCTTTGCCGGCTTCGGCCATGCGGAAGCCAGGACGCCAAACAGCACCACGAGAAACTACATGACCGCCAACGAGTTTCTTCTCGGATTGCGTTTGCATTTCTGAGTAATGCCGTACACGCTATAATAATCTGGAGCCCGGCGCATGCCGGGCTTTTTGTTTTTTGCGCTTTCATGTACGTTGCTTTTGAGGTAAGCCAGATGCTGTCTAAGTTTTTCTTGCGGATGCCGTGTGTTGTGTTGCTTGTCTTGTGCGCGCCTGTTATGGGCGCTTGCGGAAAGAACGAGCAGGAGCAACGCAAAATCTTTATTGCATTTCTGGAAACGGAGGTTATGGCGGCAACAGGCCCTGGCAGAGTCCGGATGAGCGGCGAAACACGCAAAAAAGTCGGGGAGTACAGCAGACATTTTGATGTGATAGCAACATATGCCAAAGAATTGAGCGACATCAACGCGCGGCTGACTGGGGAACAAACACGGATAGCCGCTCACGGCGTTGTGCCTATGGACAAACTCGGCAGCGAACGAGCGCGCATAGAACAACTTGTGGCTGCGTTCTCCAGAAGCGCACAACATATTGATGTGGTCACAACAAAAGCGGATGCCGTCAGAGCCGCGCTGAAACAGCCTGAAGATGTGCGGGCGGCATTTGACAGGGCTTATGAAAAGGAAGTCAGCGGCTATGCCGCAGCAAGCCAGGCGCTGTATGCCGTGCAGAAGGACTTTTACGCTGAAGCCTTGCGCATGGGTGTGCTTATCGAAAAAAACAGAGATAAAATTCACTTCAAAAATAGAACGGTGACCATAGACGAACAAACACTTTTATATGAATACAATGCGTTGCAAAAATCTTTGCAGGAAAAATTTCAAAAAATGCAAGCC
>JAIRVN010000179.1 GCA_031253875.1 Deltaproteobacteria bacterium
TTTTCGCGGGCCGGATCATGGACGGGTTCGGCGAGCAGGCGCGCATGCGCAACGCCAAGGCGTTGTTCCAGCAGGCTGCGCAACTGGTGATAGCAGTCGGTCGCAAAAATGCCCTGCACGGCCAGGGGGCGCATGGAGCCGCGCCGGGTAGTGGTGATGAGGCTGCCCGCCATGCCGCTATTCCTTCCTGCCGCTTTAAGAATTTTTCACCCTGACGTAGCGCGTGACAGGGAACGGCGAAGAAAAGGTATGCTATGGCACGTGCAAAAGCAATGGCAGGAAAATAGGCCGGGCCGTCAGGAGCGACTATGCCGGCGAAACAAGTTCCGTTTCTTCCTGCACGAGCTTTGTGGCTATTTTTTCGTTGTCGATGCGATATGTCCCGTTCGCGATCTGCGCGCGCAGGGAATCCACGCGTTCCTGACGTATATCGTCCGCCTGCATGGCGGTACTGCGGGCCGTAGCGCGCAACATGGCCTCATGCGAAAGCCGGAGAGTATCGCCCTCGCCGCCCGGACGCGTATCCTTGGCCCTGGCCGCTTTGTCCGCCGCATCTTCAGTCCGCTCTGTCCGGGGGCGATAGCTTTCGATCATCTGGTTATGCAATCCCTTGATATCCATAGAACCTCCTCCGCGAGGCCGGGCAAACCGGCCGGGCGTCAACGCGCCGTGCGCCTGTGTGCAAAGTGCAAAATATGTGCCCTATGCCCATGCTGTCAACATGCGCCATTACAGCATGGTTTCGTCGACCTTGGCCAACGTGATATGCCAGAGCGTATCCAACAGCCGCGCCTTCTCGTGCGGGCTGACCGTCTCCGGCCCCGCACTCCCTTCACGGACAAGCTGCAGGGCGGCTTCGCCGGGCGTGTACTGGAACTGCAGATGCGCTCCGGCGCTCGCGTCAAGCTCCTTGCGAATGCTGTCGGCGACAGGGTTCTCACTCCCGGTGAAAAGCAAGTGCTCATACAGTTCCCTGGCCACCTTCTCCACCAGGCGACGGCGGCGTATCTCTCCGGATTCCGGGGGCTCCACATCTCCCTGCGCCAGACGCAACGCCATACGGTAGCGCGCCAGCCTGCGGGCGTTCAGCAGTTGGCGCTCATACTGGCGCAGCATGTTGCGCACATGAATGGACGCATTCGTCACAACACCCCTCCATACGTAACGCTCCCAAAATGCCGCGCGGAATCCGGCAACACCGGCTGGCGCTTCCCCGCACAAGGAGCGGCTAGCCAGCTTATCGGCACCGCCGTGTTTTTCTTTAGACGAAATGTCGCTCAAATGCCCGTGTTTTTTTTTCCGTAGCGGATTGACGCAACGCCCGCGCTGTGCTACTTCCGACAAGCCCCGAAAACATATTGGGGCGGGACAGGGGCGCCGCACGATGAAGATTTCCCGCCCGGAAGGCATGAAGAAAAGCGCGGGTATTCTGGCCGGCGCGGGCACAATGGGTCTGCATCTGGTTGCAGGACCCGCAGTAGGTTTCGGCATCGGGTATTTTCTTGACGATTGGCTTGGCCTGGATCCCTGGATGAAGGTGATTTTCTTCATTTTCGGGGTCATCAGCGGCTTCAGGCTGGTGTATGAAGATGCCCGGAAGATTATCGGGGAAACGCAGGATCCGCGTGTTCAAGGCATTGATCCACCGGCTTGACGCGCTGCTCTGGCAGCGGGGCTTTCACCGTCCGGAAGTGCGGCTTGTCATGCGGAATGAATTGCTTTTTTCCGTACCGCTGTTGCTTCTTGGGCTCTGTCTTCTGCCGTTGACATCCTGGCTTTTATGGTTTGCGACGGGAGCCCTGCTTATAGCTTGGAATTTTTACGGCTTGGCGCGCGTTAGACAGGGGCTTTCTCTGTCGGCCTATTCGCAGGCGCTGCTTATAGGCATGTTGGTGCGTTCGCAGCTTCGGCTTGTGCTTTCGGCCTTGTTCCTGTATGGCATTTTGGTATGGTTTGAGGCGTCTGTTTGGGCTGTTGTAGCCGGCATAACAGGGGCCATGGGGCTTTTGGCGGCCACTTCTCTGGTGTGGCTTGCCGAACAGCGCAATCGACAAAAGGAGGCCTGATATGGCTGGTGGTTTGCCGCATCCAATTTTACTTTCCACCGCATTGCGCATGGACGAAATGACCATCATGGGTCAAAACGTCGAAGTGAAGCATGTATTCTATACATGGGTCGGCATGGCTTTGCTTTTCACCTTTGCCTGGATTGTGCGCAGACGCATTACCCTGATCCCCGGAGGCGCGCAGAATTTTGCCGAAGTCCTCGTCGGAGGGCTGGAAAACCAGATTGTTGAAACGCTCGGCGAAGAGGGCAGGCGTTTCGTGCCTGTGCTTGCCGGGCTGTTCATCTATATTCTCGGCATGAACCTTATGGGTCTTCTCCCCGGTTTCGACGCGCCCACGGCCAATATCAACACCAACGTGGGCATGGCGGCTTTTGTCTTTTTGTACTATCAGTACGAGGGAATACGGCGCTGGCACGGGCATTACATCCACCATTTCCTCGGCCCCCAGAAAGCCCTGATCCCGCTTATGCTGCCCATTGAACTGGTATCGCACTTGACCCGCCCCGTTTCGCTCACTCTCCGTCTTTTCGGCAACATCCGCGGGGAAGAAACAGTGCTGATCCTGTTCTTTGTCATGGCGCCCATAATAAGCACCTTGCCCATCTACGCCCTGTTCCTTCTGGCGAAATGCCTGCAGGCCTTTATCTTCTTCATGCTGGCCATGTATTACCTGAAGGGCGCGCTGGAACCCGCCCATTAGCGGGGCAAGCAAGATCTCCCGGGGGAATGGTCTTCGGACCAAAACATATAACTGTATTCAAGGAGTTTACAATGCGTAAGTTCGTGATGATCGCCCTGAACACCGTTGCGCTGCTTTCCATGGCAGCCGTGGCCTTCGCCGCCGCCCCTGATTCCGCCGCTCTCGGCACCATCGCCCTTGGCGCCGCTCTCGGCGTGGGCATCGCCGGCTGTGGCTGCGGCATCGGTCAAGGCATCGGTCTGAAAGGCGCTTGCGAAGGCACCGCTCGCAATCCCGACGCCGGCGGCAAAATTATGGGCACCCTGATCCTCGGCCTGGCCTTTATTGAATCTTTGGCCATTTACGCTCTGGTTATCAGTTTGCTCCTGCTCTTCGTGAAGCCCTTGGGTTAATGCCGCATAGCACTGCATCTCGAAGGGGGGGCCTTTGCCCCCCTCTCCTGTTATAGCACACAATATTCCTATTCCTTCAAACTGAGTGCAGGAGAGCGCCCCTCGTGAAGCCGTATATTGTTCTTCGTCCCCGTCTGGAGTGAGCTCCGCCCTGGCTGCACGCTGCATGTACGGCTGTAACGGAACACTACGCCATTTTTGCGCCGCCCTGGCCCTGCTGACCCGTCTTGGTCCGGCGCGGCTTGTGGACAATGCCTGCCTCGAAGCTTCGGTACCCTTTTATCCTTTGGTGGGCGCGATTATCGGCGCAGTCTGCGTTTTGCCTTGCTACCTGGGCGTGGCCGGCGATCTGCCCTGGGTGCAGGCCTGGCTGTATGCAGGTGTAAATCTTTGGCTCACCCGTGCCCTGCATTGGGACGGTCTGGCCGATCTCGCAGATGCCTGGGGCAGCGGCGCGCAGGGCGCACAGTTCTGGAGCATCCTCAAGGACAGCCGCACAGGCGTTTTCGGCGCACTGGCGCTGATCTTCTGTTTTTCCGGAATGCTGGTGCTGACGCAGGCCCATTGTGCCGCAGACAATTTTCTTCCCTTGCTGTTCGCTCCGCTTGTGGGCCGCAGCGCCTGTGTGGCGCTGGCAGCTTTGGGCCGCGCCCGCGCCCCGGACTCCCTGGCTGCGCCGATCATTGCCGGGGCGCGCCCCTGCGTCGCGGTGCTGAGCATCTGCGCGGCGTTTCTGCCTGTTGCGGCATGCGTGCCCTTGAAGGCTTTTCTTGTGCTGGCGGCAGCACTGCTTGTCGTAATCTTCCGTCTGCACACGCTGGGTCTTCGCCAGGGCGGCCTCAACGGAGATTTTCTCGGCGCTTCCGTCGTCTTGGCCGAAATGATGACCCTGGCGGCAACGCTGCCATAGGAGTACCGATCGCATGGAACTTGTCGCCTGGCTTATTTCTTTTGTTCTGCACATCGATCGGCATCTGTTCGATCTGGTATCCAATTACGGAGCGTGGGTGTACGCCCTGCTTTTTCTGATTGTCTTTTGCGAGACCGGCCTTGTCGTCACGCCCTTTCTGCCGGGCGATTCCCTGCTCTTTGCCTGCGGCGTGCTGGCCGGAGCGGGGCTGACGAGCTATCCGAAGACAGTCGGCGTGCTGCTGGCAGCCGGGATACTGGGGGATTTTGTGAACTACAAGATCGGCCGACGCGTGGGACCCGCGATTTTCAAGCAGGACACCCGCTTCATCAAGAAAGCGCACCTGGTCAAGGCCCACGCCTTTTATGAACGGCATGGCGGCAAAGCCATCGTGCTGGCGCGTTTTATTCCGATTATCCGCACATTTGCGCCCTTTGTGGCGGGCATTGCCGTGATGAATCCCGCGACTTTTCTGTTGTTCAACGTCACCGGCTGCGTCATCTGGGTGGCGTCGCTGGTCAGCGCGGGTTATTTTCTCGGCAACACGCCCTTTGCCAGGGAACACTTCAGCCTCATCGTCTACGCGATCATCCTGGTCTCAATCATGCCCATCGTGGTGGAGCTGATCAAAGGCTGGTGGAAACAAAGAAAAAACACATGATTTTTTCAGCGTGCCGGGAATGCGACCGGATTATGTCCACCAGGAGGCGTCAGGCCCTTTGAACCACCATGCGTTGTGATCCGTCTCGACTATAATCCGGGCAAGTTCCTGTCCCACCGGCGTATGCAGGCGTTGCAGCGCGCAGTTCAGCCATTCTGTGGCGGCCTTGTTGCCGAGATCACGTTCACGTTTGAGGTTGAGAGTCAGATCCAGCACGTCCGCATCATGGGCCAGTTTTGCCTCCGGGCTGGCATTGTTTTCCAGTTCGTCCCACAAAGACAGGAGTTCGTCCGCAAGGCCGGTGCCGAAGGCGGCATCTTCCAGAGCCTTGCGCGGCAGGCTGGTGTTATAGATGCGGTTGACGTAGTTGAAATCGCCCGTGCGGGCTTCGGGAAGATCGTGGAACAGGCAGATAAGCGCCGTGCGCGGCGCGTCTGCTCCGGCCATGCGGGCCAGTACCCAGCCGATGATGGCGGTACGGAAGGAGTGTTCGGCCACGTTTTCTTTGCCGGAACCGAGAAATTGGTATCCTGTGCGGGGTGTAAAACGCAGCATGCCAGCTTCGTTAAAAAAATCCACAATGCGTTGCAGGCGGCTGCGATCCTGGATGTTCTGCGTGACGTCGCAATGGGACATGGCGTTCTCCTTCAGGACTTCATAGTCCGAAAATGCCCTCCTGTAAACGCGACAACCGGGACAGCCGAAGCCGTCCCGGTCATGCATTTGGGGTGTATGTGCGGCTTTATCCGATGAGGTTCAAAGCCATTCTCGGCAGGGAGTTCGCCTGCGCCAGCATGGACACGGCAGCCTGCGTGAGAATCTGGTTACGCACGAAGCTGGTCATTTCCGCAGCCACGTCCACGTCCGAGATGCGCGATTCGGCGGCCTGCAGGTTTTCCGACTGAATGGTCAGGTTGGAAACCGTATTCTGCAGACGGTTCTGCAAGGCGCCAAGGGCCGCGCGGATCTTGTCCTTGGAGATAATGGCATCGTTGATGGCCGTCAGCGCCGCCTGCGCCGCGGACTGGGTGGAAATGGCGAAGCCGGCGATAGCTTCGTCGGACTGGTTGCCGAGGCCGAGCGAAGAGGCGGTGGCGCTGCCTATTTCAATGTAATAATAATCTTCCGCCGAGGCGTTGTTCGGGCCGAAGTGGATCTTGAGCGCGCCCGTAGCCTTGAGTTGACTGCCGTTGTGGATGCCGGACAGGCTGCCGTCGAGCAGCTTGACATTGTTGAAGTTCGTGGCGTTGGCGATACGGGTGATTTCCGAAGCCATGGCCTGGTATTCCGACTCGATCATCAGGCGCTGGGTGGAATCGTAGGTGCCGGTGGCGGCCTGTTCCGCCAGTTCCTTCATACGGATGAGCTTTTCGTCGATAAC
>JAIRVN010000139.1 GCA_031253875.1 Deltaproteobacteria bacterium
CCGTCTGGAGAACGCCCCAAGGGGCGGGGCTGTGGCGCATATTGTCCTGCCGGGGCCGGAACACAACGCCCAAGCCGCGTTGTAATGCTTTGGGAGAACGCGCATGAATGAACGAACTCACCTGCTCATCATTGACGACGAAAAGAACTATCTGCTCGTCCTGGAAACCCTGCTCACCGATGCGGGCTACAAGGCAACGACCCTGAACGACCCGGAAACCGCGCTGGCTTTTCTGGACGAATCCGACGTGGACGTGCTGGTCACGGATATGAAGATGCCTCGCGTTTCCGGGCGAGACGTGCTTGAACGGGTCAAAAAGAGCTGGCCCCACATTCCGGTGCTGATCATGACTGCGTTCGGCACCATTGAAGCCGCAGTGGATGTCATGAAATTCGGAGCCTTCGATTATATCACCAAGCCCTTTTCCAATGACGAGCTGCTACTTTCCGTGCACAACGCGGCGGAACTCGCGCGCACGCATCGCCAGTACCGCCTGCTGCGCGAAGTCATGGAGGAGCAATATGGCCTGCATCGTTTTGTGGGACGCAGCAAGGCCATGCGGGACGCACTGAGCATGGTGGACCGCGCCGCACCGAGCCGCTCCACGGTGTTGATTTCCGGCGAATCGGGCACGGGCAAGGAACTGGTGGCCAGGGCCATCCATTTTGCCTCGCCCCGTAAGGAGCACCCCTTTGTGTCGGTGAACTGCATGGCCTTGAATCCCGGCGTGCTGGAAAGCGAGCTGTTCGGGCACGAGCGCGGTTCTTTTACCGGGGCTGTCAGCATGCGCCGCGGACGTTTCGAACAGGCCGACGGCGGCACACTCTTTCTTGACGAAGTGGGCGAATTGACGCCGGATTTGCAGGTCAAGCTGTTGCGGGTCCTGCAGGAACGGCGTTTCGAGCGTGTAGGCAGCGGCGAGGAAATAGAGGTGGACATCCGCGTGGTGGCTGCCACCAACAAGGATTTGCAGACAAAGGTACAGGCTGGGGAGTTCAGGGAAGACCTGTTTTATCGCCTGAACGTCATCCATATCCCCCTGCCCGCCCTGCGCGAGCGGCGGGAGGATATTCCCCTGCTGGCGGCTCACTTCACGGAAAAACTGGCCAAGGAAAACGGCGTGCCGCCGAAAGGCTTTTCCGACGAAGCCATGAACTACCTGATGGGCTATGAATGGCCCGGCAATATCCGCCAGTTGCAGAACGTGGTGGAGCGCTGCCTGGTGCTGGTGCAGGAGCAGATTATTACCGTGGACAACCTGCCCCCGGAAATCCGGGACGAGGAAGCCCAGTTTAAAAGCGCCGTGGATTTGCTGCCGGTGGAGCTTGATTTGGCGGGCACCCTGGAAAAAATCGAGGCGGCGTTGATCCGCCGCGCCCTAGTGCGCGCGGATCTGGTGCAGGTGAAGGCGGCGGAACTGCTGGGTATTTCCAAAAGCCTGCTGCAATATAAGCTAAAAAAGTACGGTATAACGGGACATTAGCAGATTAACATTCCAAGTGGAGCGCGAGGGGGCCGCCTATGCCAGAAGCTGCACCGCCGCCAGATGTTCCAGTTCCTCCGCCAGGGCCAGGGCCTGCGTCAGCGTGCCGCCCAGGCAGGTCAGGCCGTGTCCCTGCATCCAGAGCGCGTGGACTGTCGGCGGCGCTGCGGCATGGGCTGCCGCGCGGGTCAGCTCTTCCGAGCCGGGGGATAGGGCCGGGACAAAGGCCAGCCCGGAGCGCAGCTTGTCCGCCTCAAACAGGGGCAGGCGCAGAAAATCCTCTTCCGCCGCGCGCAGGGAAAGCGCCAACAAACGACGGGGATGCACATGCACAATAGCGGCCGCATCGTGCCGCGCCCGGTACAGCGCCAGATGCATGCCCAACTCCGAGGAAGGCCGGCACGTCGCTTCGACGGCGCAGGTTCCAGATCGTATCTGTACCGCCACGATGTCCTCGGGCCGCAAATAGCCCTTGGCCGCACCCGCACAGGTGACAAGACAGTCCTCGCCCAGGCGCAGACTGAGGTTGCCGTTGAAGCCGGACAGCAAGCCCCGTTCCCAGGCCCTGCGGCAGGCGTTGATGATGTTATGACGCGCTTCGTCCATCGGCATGGCATCCTTGGGGCAATGCAGTAATGTACAGACCTTATTTGAAATGGTCAAAACCCAGGTCATCGCCGACCAATGCCCCGTTCAGGCGTATGTCGCCGCTGTCGGTCACCGTGCCGATTTCCCGCAGTTCCGGCAGCGCTGCGTGCAGGGAGGAAAGCAGTTGCGGGATGCACGCGCCCAGCAGGGCGTAATCCTCGCCCCCCAGATAGGCCTCACGGACGGGCTCCCTGCCGCGACCACGCGCATAGCGCACCAGCTCCTGGTGCAGCATGGCTTCCGGAATCAGCAGTTCCGCGCCCAGGCCGCTGTGCGGCAGACCGAGCAGGCGCGGCAAATCGCGCGCCAGACCGTCGGAAAGATCCATCAGCACGGGCGGATGATCCGCCTGCCCCAGGCGGGACAGGATCTGCCCGGCATCCACCTGGGGCTGCGGCACAAGATGTGCCGCACAGGCAGCGGGCCATGTCTCCAAGGTTTTTCTGCCTTCGGCTTCCAGAAGTTCAAATCCCGTGCGAGCCAGGCCCAGATCGCCGATGAGAAACAGCACTTCGCCCGGCTGGGCGCCGCTTCTGGAAAGCCAATGGCGGCCCGTGCCGGCCCGGCCGCCGCCTTCGCCCCATGCCGTTATTGACAGGCACAATTTGTCCGCGCGCGAAAGATCCCCGCCCGCCAGCCCCATACGCAGCCGCTCCGCCAGGGCGGACATGCCGGCAAAAAGCCCGTCAAGCGTCTCCAGGCCCACGTCCGGCGGCAGGCCGAGGCTGAGCGTGAAGGCCAGTGGTTTGGCTCCGCAGGCGGCCAGATCGCTCGCATTGACCGCAAGCGCCTTGTGGCCGATTTCCCGGGGCGTGAAATAGCTGCGCCTGAAATGCACGTCTTCCAGAAAGAGATCCGTGCTCAGGCACAAGGGGCCCGAGGGACGCAACACCGCGCAGTCATCCCCCCGCGCCAGCAACAGCGAAGGATGCGAGACGGCGAAATATTTGTCCACGCAAGCGAGAATGGCGTTTTCGGAAAAAGGAGCGGGCATATTGAAAAAACTTCAGGCACTGCCCAGGTAGGGGTTGGCAGCGGCTAAATATCCGCACACATAGTCGCGCACCCCGTCCTCCAGGCTGTGCATGCGCACGGGGCACTCCAGGCGTTCCAGCCAGCCCATGTCGGCCTGGGTGAAATTCTGGTAGCCGCCTCGCAGTTCCTCGGGCATATCCACATAGTCTATGCATGTCTGGCGTCCCATGGCCAGAAAAACGGCGTGAGCCAGATCGTTCCAGCTCCTGGCCACGCCCGTGCCCACATTGTACAGGCCGCCATCGTGCCGCGAGAGCAGCCATAAAACAATC